>CAKUSI010000210.1 GCA_934678955.1 uncultured Austwickia sp.
GGGGGGGCCGGCCGCAGAAGACCACGGGCACACCCTGCGCGGTCAGGTCGCGGTCGGCGAGGAGCGGCACCACCGCGCCACCGGCGCGCACGGTCTCGCGCAGGATGGGAAACGGCGGCGCCCCTCCGGTCAGCGGCAGCACCCGCATCCCGAGCCGCTCCCGAAAGGCGAGGAACTGCGCATACAGCTCCTCCGGCCGCAACCGCTCGGCGACTGTCGTCACCGGCCCGAACCGGGTCGTCGACCACGCGCCCGCCATGTCCCAGTTGCCGAGGTGGCCGAGGAAGCACACGACCGAGCGCCCCGCGGCCAGCTCGGCGCGCGCCGCCCCGGTCCCCACCTCCCGCACGGCGGCGGCGATCTGCTCCGTGCTCAGCTCGGGTAGGCGGAAGGCCTCGCACCAGTACCTCAGGTACGAGCGCATCCCCGCCCGGACCATCTCCTCGAGGGCCTCGGGCGCCGCCTGCGGGTGTACGCGGGTGTAGTTGGCGCGCAGCCGCCGGACGTCGGTGCTGTCCCGCGCGTAGGCGGCGTCGGCGATGCGCTCGAACAGGCCGTATGCGGCCCGCGGCGGCAGCCGCCGCACCGCGTGCCACCCCGTGCGGTACGCGGCGAGGCCGGCCCGGTCGGTGAGGCCGCTCACGACGTCGTCAGGATGTGCCGGCGCACGGCCAGCATGCGCTGCAGGACGGTGACCGCGCTGGCCAGGGCGAGGAGTCCGAGGGTGACGGTGAGAACCATGTCCGGGAGCCCGAAGAGGCCGGTGAGGCAGGTGGCGACGAGCGTCACGAGCAGCCGGTCGGCCCGTTCGGCGATGCCGGTCTGCGCCGCGGTGATGCCAAGCCCCTCGGCGCGTGCCCGCGCGTAGCTGGTGACGAACCCGAAGACCAGGCAGGCGAGGGCGAACCAGGCCGTGAGCTCCCCGCCGGGAATGGCGGCGAAGCACAGCAGCAGGCCGCCGAACACGGCCCCGTCCCCGACCCGGTCGAGCGTGGAGTCGAGGAACGCGCCCCAGCGGCTGGTCCGGCCCGACAGGCGGGCCATCGTGCCGTCGAGGGTGTCGGAGAAGACGAAGAGGACGATGACGAGGGTGCCGGTCAGAAACTCGTGCCGGGGAAAGAACGCCAGCGCCCCGAAGCACACGCCGACCGTTCCGAAGATCGTGACCATGTCCGGGGTGAGTCCCAGACGCAAAGCCACCCGGGCCACAGGGGTGAGGAGCCGGGTGATGAACGCGCGCGCGAATCGGTTCAGCATGGTGGGCCCAGCGTACTGACCCACGGAGCTGGCCCACCCCGCTCGCCCCGCGCTCGCGGCCCGGGTCCTCATGCGCGGCCGTTCGTTCGGGTCCTGTGGTGCATCAGTCACGGAATCCTGTGTCGAAGAGCTTGTGAGCGCTGTCTCGTCGAGGCAGGGTGAGGAGGCATGAGCGGCAGACCATCATCCACCACGTCATCCCCCGTCGTGACGGCACCCGAGCAGTTGCGCAACGTCGCCCTTGTCGGCCCCAGCGGGTCGGGGAAGACGCGCCTGTTCGACCACCTCGTCACGACCACCACCCCCGGCTACCGCCCTCCGGCGCGCGGGGACGAGCGATCCTCGCAGTTGCAGATCGCCGCGGTGTCTTCGGGAGACGTGGTCATCAACTTGATCGACACGCCCGGTTTTCCGGACTTCGTGGGCGATCTCCGCGCGGGGCTGCGCGCCGCGGACGCGGTGGTCTTCGTGGTGTCCGCGGCCGACGGCGTGGACGCGAGCACGCGCCGCCTGTGGCACGAATGCGCCCAGATCTCCAAGCCGCGGGCCGTCGTGATCACCAAGCTGGATGCCGGTCGCGCCGACTTCGACACGATCCTGGCCGAGTGCCAGGACGCCTTCGGGGAGAGCGTGCTGCCCCTCGCGGTGCCCGAGCTCGGCCAGGACGGCTCGCTCGACCGCACGGTCGACCTGGTGCTCGGTGAGGTCCACGACTACACGGGTGAGACCCGCACGGTCGCCAAGACCGGGCTGGAGCACGTGCCGCACTTCGAGACGCACCAGGGCCCCCTCCTGGAGGGCATCATCCAGGAGGCCGAGGACGACACGCTCCTGGACCGTTACCTGGAGGGCGAAGAGATCCCGTTCGAGATCGTGGAGGAGGCGCTGCTCACCGCGGTGTCCCGCGCCACATTCTTCCCCGTGCTGCCGGTGTCCGTGGCCACCGGCGCGGGGCTCGACGTCCTGTTGCACCTGGTGGAGCACGGCTTCCCGCCCCCGACGATGCGTCGCGTCCCCCCGGTCTACACGCCGGCCGGCGCGGACGTCCCGGAGGTGGTCATCGCGGCGGACCAGCCCCTGCTGGCGCAGGTCATCAAGACGACGTCGGACGCGTACGTCGGTGCCGTCGCCGTGGTCCGGGTGTTCTCTGGCACTCTGCGCCCCGACGCGACCGTGCACGTGTCCGGCCACCTGGGCGCCCTGTCGGGCCACGAGGTGGAGGGACGGGAGGACCACGACGAGGACGTACGCCTCGGCCCGCTCAGCTCCCCCCTCGGGGACACCCTGCGGCCGAAGGACGTGGCCATCGCGGGCGACATCGCGGTCGTCGGCAAGCTGCCCGCGGCCCAGACCTCCGACACCCTCTCCGACAAGGAGAACCCGCGGGTCACGAAGCCGTGGGACATGCCGGAGGCGCTGCTGCCCGCAGCGATCCGGGCCGTCACACGGGCCGACGAGGACAAGCTCCCGGCCGCCCTCCAGCGCCTCGCGGCAGGCGATCCCTCACTGCGCGTGGAGCACAACGCGGAGACGGGGCAGGTCGTGCTCTGGACCATGGGCCAGACCCACCTCGACATGGTGCTGGACCGGCTCAAGAACGAACTCAACGTCGACGTCAACGTCGAGCCGCTCAAGATCGCCCTGCGGGAGACCTTCGTGGCCAAGTCGGGCGCCAAGGGCCGCCACGTCAAACAGTCCGGTGGCCACGGCCAGTTCGCGGTCTGCGATATCGAGGTGGAGCCCGGCGAGCGCGGCACCGGGTTCGAGTTCGTCGACAAGGTCGTGGGCGGGGCCGTGCCGCGCCAGTTCATCCCCTCGGTCGAGAAGGGGATCCGCGCCCAGCTGGAGAAGGGCTGCATCGCCGGGTACCCGATGGTCGACGTGCGGGTCACCCTCTTCGACGGCAAGGCGCACTCGGTGGACTCCTCCGACGCGGCCTTCCAAGTCGCCGGCTCGCTGGCCATCAAGGAGGCCGCCGCCAAGCCCGGCGTCGCGACCCTCCTGGAGCCCATCGACCTGCTGGAGGTCACGATCCCGGACGAATACGTCGGCGCGGTCATGACCGACCTGCAGAGCCGCCGCGGCCGCCTCCAGGGCACCGACCAGGGCGAGCAGGAGGGCACCACCGTGGTCAAGGGCGAGATCCCGCAGCTCGAGCTGTCCCGCTACGCCGTGGATCTGCGCTCGCTGTCGCAGGGTTCGGGTTCCTTCACCCGTCAGATGATCGGGTACGAGCAGATGCCGCAGCGCCTCGTTGCCGAGCAGATGGCACCCAAGGACTGACGCTCGCGGCCGCGAAGCGCGGATCGGCCCTCACCCGGCCGACGGCCTACCCCTAGGATCGGGGGCGGCGCCCAGGTGGTCGTACGAGACCGCGGGCCCGCCCCCTTTCCGCGCCCGAGCGACCCAGGAGATGCACCCGTGAGCTCGCTGCACGTGTACGACACCACCCTGCGCGACGGGGCCCAGCAGGAGGGCCTCAACCTGTCCGTGGAGGACAAGCTGGCGATCGCGCGGCACCTGGACGAGCTAGGGGTGGGGTTCATCGAAGGCGGCTGGCCGGGCGCCAACCCGAAGGACACCGAGTTCTTCGCGCGGGCCGCCCTCGAGCTGAAGCTGGCCAACGCGACCCTCACCGCGTTCGGGGCGACCCGCCGCGCCGGGAGCCGGGCGGCCGACGACCCGCAGGTGCGCGCCCTGCTGGACGCCCAGACCCCCGTGGTCACGCTGGTGGCGAAGTCCCACCTGCGGCACGTCGAGCTCGCGCTGCGGACCACCGGGGAGGAAAACCTCGAGATGGTCCGCGACACCGTCACTTTCCTGCGGGGCGAGGGCCGACGCGTCTTCCTCGACGCGGAGCACTTCTTCGACGGCTACCGGACGGACCGCCCCTACGCGCTGGAGGTGCTCCGGGTGGCCGCCGAGGCGGGCGCGGAGGTCGTGGCGCTCTGCGACACCAACGGCGGCATGCTGCCCGACCAGGTCGGCGAGGCGGTCACCGACGTGCTGGACGCCACCGGCGCCCGGCTCGGCATCCACTGCCACAACGACACCGGCTGCGCCGTGGCGAACTCCCTGGCGGCCGTGTCCGCGGGGGCGACGCACGTGCAGGGCACCGTCAACGGCTACGGGGAGCGCACCGGCAACGCCAACCTCATCACCTTGCTGGCAAACCTCCAGCTCAAGCGCGGCCTGGAGCTGGTCCCGGAGGAGCACCTGCAGGAGGCCACCCGGATCGCCCACTCGATCGCGGAGGTCACCAACATCGCGCCGACCTCCCGGCAGCCGTACGTCGGCGCGAGCGCGTTCGCCCACAAGGCGGGGCTGCACGCCAGCGCGATCAAGGTCGACAGCGACCTCTACCAGCACCACGACCCCGCGGCCGTCGGCAACGAGATGCGGATGCTGGTCTCCGACATGGCCGGCCGCGCGAGCATCGAGCTGAAGGGCCGGGAGCTCGGCCTCGATCTCACGCAGGACCGCGACCTTCTGGCGCGGGTCCTGGAGGAGGTCAAGACGCTGGAGGCCGTCGGCTACACCTTCGACGCGGCGGACGCCTCGTTCGAGCTGCTGCTGCGGCGCCAGCTCGGAGCCGATCTCACCTACTTCGCCGTGGAGTCCTGGCGGGTCACCACCGACCACCTGGGCGCCGCCCCGGCCATGTCCGAGGCGAGCGTCAAGATCCACGCGGGCGGTGCGCGCCACGTCGCGCTCGGCGAGGGGAACGGGCCGGTCAACGCGCTCGACCACGCGCTGCGGTACGCGCTGCTCAACGTCTACCCCGAGCTGAGCGAGATCGAGCTGATCGACTACCGGGTGCGGATCCTGGAGGCCAGCCACGGCACCGACGCGGTGACCCGCGTGCTGATCGAGCACCAGAACGGCGACACCTCGTGGTCGACGGTCGGCGTGGCCGCCAACATCGTGGAGGCCAGCTGGCTGGCGCTGGTCGACGGGGTGTCATACGGCCTGTTGCGGATGGGCGTCGACCCCCGCCGCTGAGCGCGGTGCTCTAGCCGGAGGCATAGAGGCGCGTGATCGCGTCGACCAGGTCGGGTAGGCCTCGCGGTCGGTCATCGCGCCACCACGCGAGCCGTACGGGGATGCGCGGGCCGTCCGTGATGGGGCGGTATGTCACCCCGGGGCGGGGATGGTGGTGCGCCGTGGCCTCCGAGGTCGTCCCCACGCCCCGGCGGGCTGGCCACGGTCGGCGTCGTGGCGCTGACCGATCCCGGCCCGGCCACGGACGTCCTCGGCATCGGGCTGGCGCTGCTCGCCGCCACGGCGTGGGCCTGCTACATCCTCCTGAACCGCACCCTCGGTGCCCGACTCCCGGGCCTGACCGGGACGGCCCTCGCCGCCCTGGTGTCCCGCCGCCGCGTGGACCCCGGTGGCCATCGGCTGGTTCGCCGCCCATCCGCCGACGATGTCGGCGCTTCTGCTGGCGCTGCGGCGCGTGTCCGCGAGGGTGTTCGGGACGTTCACGAGCGTCAACCCGCTCTGGGCCGCGCTGTCAGGATGGCTCTTCCTGCAGCAGGACCTCAGCCCGCGCGAGTGGGCGGGCGTCGCGGCCATCGTCGCGAGCAACGCCGTCGTCTCGATCTGTTCCAGAACTAGGCGCTCCAGGCGTCGACGAGCGCCCGGCGCGTGTCCTCCAGCAGCACCGGAAGCGCCTTGGTCTGCGCCACGATCGGCAGGAAGTTCATATCCCCACCCCAGCGGGGCACGATGTGTTGATGCAGGTGGGCCGCGACCCCGGCACCCGCGACGGCTCCCTGGTTGATGCCGAGGTTGTAACCCATCGGGCGCGAGGCACCCTCCAAGGCTCGGATCGCGCGCTTGGTGAGCGCCGTGAACTCAGCGGTCTCGTCGTCCGTGAGGTCGACGTAGAGAGGCACGTGCCGGTAGGGGCACACGAGCAGGTGCCCTGGGTTATACGGAAACAGGTTGAGCACGACGAAACACAGCTCGCCCCGGTGCACGATTAGCCCGTCCTCGTCGGAGCGCCCCGGCGCGGCGCAGAACGGACACCCGTCACCGGCGTCCGGGCTGGGCCGCTCCCCCTTGATATACGCCATCCGGTGCGGCGTCCACAGCCGCTCGAACCCGTCTCGCACACCGGCGAAGTCGCCCTCGGCGCTCACCCGGGCGGTCCGCCTCGCCTCGGTGTCCTCGTGGCCGTTCATGCCATTTCCTCGCCGCTCATACTCGTTCCTCGCGCTCGTCGGACTCGATCCTGACGGCCAGTGCGCAGGTCTCCTTCTGGGATCGTCCTTCCTCGCCGCTCATTGGCCGATCCTAGTGGTGTGTCTCGCAAATAGGTAGACCGTCAGGCGGTACGATCGCTGTATGACGTCCGCGGTTGCCCCGTTGCC
>CAKUSI010000211.1 GCA_934678955.1 uncultured Austwickia sp.
TGATCGTCGGCGAGAACTCCCGCGCCGACGACATGGACGTCAACATCACCAAGGAGAAGAAGCTCACCAACGTGCGCGCCTCCTCCGCGGACAACTTCGAGAAGGTCGTGCCGCCGCGCAAGCTGAGCCTCGAGCAGAGCCTGGAGTTCTGCCGCGAGGACGAGTGCGTCGAGGTGACCCCCGAGGCCGTGCGCATCCGCAAGGTCGAGCTCGACGCGACGGTCCGCGCCCGGACCGCCGCGCGCGCCCGCAGCGAGGCGCGCCGCGAGAGCTGACGCACCCACCACGGGACGAGCGGCGGCCGAGCGATCGGCCGCCGCTCGGTCGTTCCCGCAGGATGCCGGGGTGGCCTGCGACCCACCGTCACGGACCCTCGATGGCGCATGATGCCGGGAGCGGGGCGGCGCCCCGGCGGCCGTGAGGAGGTAGGCGATGCTCGAGCTGCGCAGGGTGCAGATCCTGGCGACGCTGGCCGTCGAGGGCACGATGACCGCGACGGCGGCCCGGCTGCACCTGACGACCTCGGCCGTGAGCCAGCAGGTGGCGCTCCTGGAGAAGGAGGTCGGGCTCCCGCTGCTCGTGCGCAGCGGGCGCAACGTCATCCTCAACGAGGCCGGGCACGCGCTCCTCGGGCACTACGCGCAGATCGCCGAGGCGGTCGAGGAGGCCGAGGCGCACCTGCGCACCTTCCACAGCGACGTCCGCGGCAGCCTCGCGATCAGCACGTTTCCCAGCTTCTGCAGCGTCGTCCTGCCCGAGGCGCTCATGGAGCTGCGCCGCGACCACCCGGGGCTGAGCACCTACGTGCGCGACCTGGAGCCGTTGGAGAGCATCGCCCAACTGCGCGGCGGCGGCGTCGACATCGCGGTGGTCGACGACGTGCACGACCTCGAGCTCGACGGCATCGTCACCGTCGAGCTGGGCAGCGACGAGGTGCTGCTGTGCGCCTCGCCGGATCACCGGCCCGCTCAGGGCCCGGCAGGCCCGACGATCGCCCTGGCCGACTACGCCGACGTCCCCTGGGTGCTCGACGCCGAGGGCAGCGCCTTCGCCACCTTCGTCCGAGGCGTCTGCCGAGAGGCCGGGTTCGAGCCGAGGGTGGTCGCGAACTGCAGCAATCTCGTCGCCTCGCTCGGGCTCGTGCGCGCAGGCTACGGCGTCGCGCTCATGAGCGAGCTCAACCTCGGGCCGGCGACCGCCGACCTCGTCGTGCGCCGCGTCGACCCCCCGGTGCGGCGCGCGATCCTCGTCGCGATGCGCGCCTCGAGCGTGCAAGCGCCCTCGGTGCGGGCCGTTGTGCAGGCCCTGCGCCGGGCGACCCGCGTCACCCGCGCGGGCTCCCGCAGGGGCGCCCAGCAGGGGAGCGGAGCCGGTGTCTGCGACGGGATCGGGCACGTCTGAGGCGCCGAGATCGCCCATCGTTCAGCAGAACTGAACAGTCCCTGCACTTTGTCGCGATGGACGCCGTCCTCTACGGCTTCCTATGGTGAAGGAACGGTGCACACCACTCCGCCCTGGTCGAAGATCGCACAGGGCACTGGGCGGTTCGAGCGCCGTGATCCTGACTTCTCGCTGCGACGACGCGCGCCTTCGGCTCTGCGGTCGCTGCTGATCCATCAGAGGGCAAACGACCGCAGGAGAGGCGCCGCGCGTCTCGCCGCAGACCGTAGGACGAAAGAGGGACAAAGGTGTCACCACAGGCAACCGTCGAACTCGAGGCGGGCCGCGACGTCGCGACCGCGCAGGCCCCAGCGCCTTCACAGGCGACCAAGGGCTGGACGACGTACGACACGGGCTGGATGCTCAGCCTGTTCGGCACCGCGATCGGCGCGGGCAGCCTCTTTCTGTCCATCAACGCCGGCGCCGGCGGCCTGTGGCCGCTGCTCATCGTCACCGCCCTCATCGGCCCGATGACCTACCTGTCGCACCGCGGCCTCTCGCGGCTCGTCTGCGCCTCGCCGCGCTCGGGCGGCGACATCACCGTCGCCGTGCGCGACTACTTCGGTCAGGGCGCCGGCAAGCTCATCACGGTCCTCTACTTCTTCTCGATTTACCCGATCGTCCTCATCTACGGCGTCGGCATCAGCAACACCGTCGACAGCCTCATGGTCAACCAGCTCGGGATGGCGTCCCCGCCGCGCTGGCTCCTCTCGGGCGTGCTCGTCGCCCTCATGATGAGCGTGATGATCGCCGGGTAGCGCATCATGCTGTTCGCCACGAAGTGGCTCGTCTACCCGCTCATGGCGATCCTGCTCGGCGTGAGCCTCTACCTCGTGCCGTCCTGGCAGGTCGGCAGCATGGTCTCCGCGCCGATGCCCTCGGTCGGTGACCTGGCGATGTCGGTGTGGATGGTCATCCCGGTGCTCGTCTTCGCTGCGGTCGCGAACCCGAGCATCCTTAGCCTCATCGAGACCCTGTCGGGCCCGATCATCGCGAGCGTCCTCTACCTCATGCCGATGATCGCGATCCGCCGCGTGCCCGCGCTGGCCCCCTCCCGCGGTCGCCTCTCGAACGTCTTCGTGACGATCGCCGGCCTCGTCGCCGTGAGCGGCATCCTGCTGAGCATCGTGCCCTGACGCGGCTGATCCGGACCATGAAGCGCGCCGCCGACACGTTGACGATGCAGCGTGTCGGCGGCGTCGTTCGTGGCAGGAAGCCTGCAGGGGGTCGCCCGCAGCTACGCGAAGCTCTCGCGCAGCGTGGCGACCGAGATGTGCGGCCAGCCGATGACGCCCTGGTCCTGCATCAGCAAGATCTTGAAGTTCAGGACGCACATCTGGGCGTATTGGATCTGCATCAGCGGCGGTCGCGTCGGGTGGCTGAGCCGCTGGATCCACGTCGTGGCGTAGACCAGCGTGGACTCGGCGTTCGGGCCTTGGGGTGCCGTGGGCACACCCCCGCGCAGGAAGGGAGTGTTGGCCAGTCCACCATCGCTGTTGGGTGGGGTGACGGTCGTGTGCGGCCCGTACGGATCATTCGGTCGGTTGCGGAAACCGACCGAATGCTGGGTCATGACATTGATCGCGACCCCTCGAAGCTGTAGCCGTCGGCGACCTGGGCCTGCACCTGTGCTTGCAGGAGGCGGATGGGGTCGTTGGCGACCTCCTGCATCGGGACGCCGTTGATCTACGCCGGGAGCGCTGGCTCGGGCGGATTGGTGTCGTACGGCGTGCGCGGGCAGTGCGGCCCCTCGGGGACCGACAGGTCGTACTGCTGGAAGGGCGTGAGGTGATCCGTGCGGGAGGTGCCGGCCTCGGAGCTGCCCGCCGCGTTCATGATCGCTTCGGCGGGCGGCGTCACGCCGGTGATCGGGACGCTGTTGAAGGAGAGGAAGTCGGAGAAGGCGTACGGCTGCGTGCCCGACGCGAGGACCGGCGTGCCGGAGAAGGGGAGCGCCGCGCCTTGGGCGAGCAAGGTGGTCCCGTGCGGGATCGAGGCCATGCGGTACACGATCTGACCCCCCTTCGGGGCCTCCTGCGATGGGTAGTCGGCAGCGGGCTGCACCATCCACATGGCCGGCTCGATGTGCAGCGCGCTGTGGGTATCGCGGTCCTGCACCTTGTGCAGATACGTCAGTCCGTAGAGGTCGATGCCGTCCCAGCCGCAGGCTCGATTGGGTACCGGCGAGCCGATCGGCGTGACCTCGATGCTCTCGTGCGTCTGGTTGAGCTGCAGATACAGGTTGGCGCGGCCGGAGAAATCCGGTCGAGCGATGAGATTGAAGCCCTCGCCTTCCCAGTGGCCGATCATCTCGTTCATCAGTCCCAGGTCGGCAGCCACCTGGTCGGTCTGCGGGCTGAATCTGGCCGATGTGACCATCTGGCTATTCCTCCTATGACGTATCGATGACCAGCAGGGGTGGGCCTGCAGTCGAGGGGACGCCGGGGGCGGCGTCTCAACACGCGCGGGAGAGCGCCCTTCAGAGGCTAGCCCGCACGCACGCGGCGAGCGAGCGGTCAGCGGGCCGGTGCGTCGTCGGGGTGGACGAGCCCGCCGATCTCGCGCAGGTCGAGGGCGTAGAGCGGCTCGATGTCGCTCGGCTCGGGCACGGGTGGCGCGGGTCGGCCGCCGCCGAAGAGCTCGGCCAGCACCGCCGCGATGCCCTCGTCGTCGTGCGATGCCGTGACCCGATCGGCAGCCTCCTGGACGGCGGCGGTGGCATTGGCCATCGCGACCCCGAGCCCCGCAGCGCGCAGCATCGGCAGGTCATTGCCGTTGTCCCCGAACGCGACGCACTCGCCCAGCTCGGCGCCCTTCGCCTGCGCGACGCTCGCCAGCGCCGAGCCCTTGTCCACCCCGCCGGCCGTGGCCTCGAAGTAGAACGGCGCCGAGAAGGCCGTCTCCACCCCGTCGAACTCCTGGGCGAAGTCCGCACCGAAGGGGCGCAGTCGCTCGGGCGTGGGGTACATGAGGAGCTTGTCGACGGTGACCCCGTCATCCACACACAGCTGTGTGAGATCGGGGACGGCGCGGACCCGCAGGTCGTTGCCGTCGGCCTCGATCGCGACCTGGGGATCATCGGGCCGGTCGACGACGAGCTCGTCGCCGTCGCACACCATGACGAGGATGTCGTGCGCCACGGCGTAGCGGATCATCCCCAGCGCCTCCTCGAACGGCAGCGACCGCCGCAGCAGCTGCTCGCCGCTGTCGACGTCGATCGCCACCGACCCGTTGCCGCCGACGAAGACGAAGCCCGCGGTGTCGAGCCGCAGCCGCCGCGCGAGGCGGCGCAGTCCGGCGATGGGCCGCCCCGAGGCGAGCACGATCGTGGCGCCGGCGGCCCGGGCCCGCGCGAACTCGGCGCGCGTGCCGGGCAGGACCGTCCCGGCGGAGGTGAGCAGCGTGCCGTCGATGTCGACGGCCACGAGGGCGGGGGAGTGCCTCCGGAATCTCGAGGCCGGCGAGGCTGTCGAGTCCGGCGAAGCTGTCGAGTGCATCACCCCTCCAGCGTTCCAGCTCCGACACGGCGACGGGCCGCCGGGGCATCCCCGACGGCCCGTGCACCGGCCGGTGCTCAGAAGGCCCGACCTCGTGAGGTGACGCGCGTGAGGTCAGTCGTCGACCGCGTCGCGACCCCGGCGGACGATCGCGGGATCCGGCGCGTAGACGACCTCGGGATCCTTGCCGTGGTAGTCGAACTGGTTGAGGTAGAAGCGCATCGCGTTGATCCGGGCGCGCTTCTTGTCGTTGCTTTTGATCGTCGTCCACGGGGCGGCGTCGGTGTCCGTGCGGCGGAACATCTCCTCCTTCGCCTGCGTGTAGGCGCCCCACCGATCCAGGGACTCCAGGTCCATCGGCGAGAGCTTCCACTGGCGCACCGGGTCGATTTGGCGGATCGCGAAGCGGGTGCGCTGCTCCTTCTGCGTCACCGAGAACCACAGCTTCGTCAAGGAGACGCCCGCGTCGATGAGCGCGTCCTCGATGAGCGGGGCCTGCGTCATGAAGCGCAGGTACTCCTCGTCGGTGCAGAAGCCCATGACGCGCTCGACCCCGGCCCGGTTGTACCAGGAGCGGTCGAAGAGGACGATCTCGCCGGCCGTCGGCAGATGGGCGATGTAGCGCTGGAAGTACCACTGACCGAGCTCGGTCTCCGTCGGCTTCGTCAGCGCGACGACCCGCGCGGCGCGGGGGTTGAGGTGCTCGGTGAAGCGCTTGATCGTGCCGCCCTTGCCGGCGGCGTCGCGGCCCTCGAAGAGGATGAGGTGCTTGCGGCCCGTGTCCTGGGTCCAGTACTGGAACTTCAGCAGCTCGACCTGGAGCTGGTACTTCTCGACCTCGTACTCCTCGCGGGTCATCCGCTCGTCGTAGGGGTAGCCCTCGCGCCACGTGTCGACCGCCGAGCCGCCCGGGTCGATGAGGTCGGGGTCCGACCCGTGATCGTCGCTGCGGACCGTGTACCCCTCGCGGCGCAGCTTGTCGATGTACTCACGCATGTTCTCCAGGACGGCGGCGTCGGCAAGCTCGGTCATCAAGGCTCCTGCGGGGTCTGGGCGTCGGGACGCCGGACGTCACGATGCACGTGTGGCGATGCTGGGGCCATTGTCTCGTGCGGCGACGTCGGCGCGGCAGGGCACAACGTCACACGATCACGCGTCCTGGGCATGTCCTCGATGTGATGGCTTCGCGACGCTGCGGTGGCGCCGAGAGAGCCCCGTCGTGCCGTACCGGCGGAGGGCCACCCGAGGAGGGGTTCCCCGGCGCCGAGTAGCTTGGCGGTGATGAGTGAGCACCTGACACCCGAGAGCGCGCCCCCGCGGCTGCGCTATCTGTTCGTGCACGCGCACCCCGACGACGAGACGCTGGCGACCGGTGTCGCCCTGGCGACGCTCGCGCGGCAGGGGCACGAGGTCCACCTCCTCACGTGCACGCTCGGCGAAGAGGGCGAGGTCATCCCGCCCGAGCTGGCCCATCGGGCGGCCGACGCCGACGACACGCTCGGGCCGTACCGACGGGGGGAGTTACGCGACGCCGTGGCGCGCCTCGGTGTGCACGAATACGTCCTCGGTGAGGATCGCGCCACCCGGAGCGGGTCCGCCTACCGTGACTCCGGCATGGCCGACACCCCGGCCAACGCCGATCCGCGGTCAT
>CAKUSI010000212.1 GCA_934678955.1 uncultured Austwickia sp.
GACCGCCGCGCCGACCCCGCCGATCCGGGCCAGACCGGCCTGCCGGCCCCCGCCCCGGGTGTGTCGCCCGAGGCCCCCGCGCAGGGCGGCCTCCCGCTGGCGGACCAGCCGGGCGCCACGAACCCGCCGGGCACCACGGCGCCGGGCACGGTCCCGCCCGCGACCACACCCCCCGCGACGACTCCCCCGGCGACCACCCCGCCGGCCACGACTCCGCCCGCGACGACGCCCCCGGCGACGACTCCGCCCGCGACGACGCCCCCGGCGACGACTCCGCCCGCGACGACTCCGCCCGCGACGACACCCCCGGCGACCACCCCGCCGGCCACCACCCCGCCCGCGACGACACCCCCGACGACCGACCCGGAGCCGTCGACGCCTCCCGCGACGACCGCGCCGCCGCCGTCGCAGGATCCGGTCGCGTCACCCGACCCCGGCGCCCCCGTCGGGCCGGGCGGTGAGGTGTGACCGTGGCCGCATCCACCCTCCCCGTCACCGACACCCCCACCGGCACCGGAACCGTCCTGAGCCGGCAGGCCCGCGCCGCCCTCGCCGCGGCCCCGGTCAAGGAACGGCTGCGCTGCTTCGTCGTCGGCCCCGCCGGTTCGGGCAAGACCACGCTGCTGCACCTGTGCGCGCAGGCGCTGCGCGAGGCCGGCCGCAAGGTCCGGGTCCTGACCCCCGAGGTCGAACCCGGCAGCGTGCCCGCCGACCACACCCTGTTCGTCGACGACCTGACCTCCCTCGACGCCGACCGCCTGGCCGCGGTGCTCGCCCGGGCCGCCGACCCGGCGTCCGCGCTGGTCGTGGCGATGCGCCCGTGGCCCCGGCCCGACCTGGCCACCGACATCGCCCGCTGCCTGGACCGGGAGGAGGCCCCCGTCGTCCTGGGCCAGGTGGCCCGCTCCGACGTGTTGGCCCACCTGCACGACTCCGGGGCCGAGCTGGCCGAGCCGTGCCTGTCGCACATCCTCACCCTGACCGGCGGCGTCACCTGGCTGGTCGCGCACGCCCTGGCCAACCACGACCCGCGCGACTGCGCCCACGACCCCGACCACACCGCCCTCGACCATGCGGTCGAGGCGCAGGTGGCCCACCGGCTCGACACCGTCCCCGACCCGCTGCGCCGCGCCGTGGAGCACCTCGTCGTGGCCCCCGGCGACGCCCGCGGCACCCTGCTGGCCTCCGCCGCCACCAGCGAGTTGATCGAGCTGGGCCACGCCGAGGGCCTGCTGCTGCGCAACGGTGACACCGTCCCCGTCGTGCGGGCGGCCGTCCGGTCGGCGCTGCCCCTCCACCGGTTGCACGACCTGTCCACCCCGGCGTCCGGCGCGGACCTGCTCGTGCGGCAGGGTCTGGCGGCCTGGGCGTCCGGCGACCTCGCCGCGGCGGCTGTCGCGCTGGACGCCCTGGGCCCCGACGCCGCCCCCACCGACCCCGACGTGGCGGCCGGGCTGGCCGCTGCAGTCTGGGCGGCACAAGGGATGATGGGCACCGCCAGCGACGTGTTCGCCGCGCTGCCGCCCGCGTGCGGGAGCCCCGCCGCCACCCACGCCACGCTCGCCCACATCGGGGCCGGGCGGGCCGACCGGCTGCCCGGGCTCGAACCCGACCCCGACGCCGAGGCCGACACGACCCCGAACACGGTCGGCGTCGCCCTCCACCTGCTGGAGCGTGGGCTGCGCGCCTCCCTGGCCGCCGAGCCCCCGGCGCAGGCGCTGACCGACCTCGTCCGGGGTGCCGACCTGCACCCCACCGCCTGCCTCGACGAGCCGCTGGCCGAGTTGCCGGGCGTCGTCGCGGCCACCGTGGCGCTCGGGTCCGGTCAGGTGGCGACCGCCGAGCAGGTCGTCGACGCCGCCCTGGCCGCGGCGTCCGCTGGCGGTTGGGCGCGTCGGCGGCTGCTGCTGTGGCAGGCGTGGCTGGCGATGAACGCCGAGCGGTCGGCCGACGCCCGGGCGTCCTTGGCTGCAGCCGAGCGGCTGCCCGGCCCGGTGTGGGCCCGCGACGCCCTGCTGCTGGAGTCGGTGCGCATCGGCATGGCCCGGCGCTACGACACGCTGGCCGCCCTCGAGACGGCGTGGCGCGACGGCCTGGAGCGCATCCGCCACATCGACGTCGACCTCTACACCGCGCTGCCGCTGACCACGCTGGTCACCGCGGCCGCCCGCGTCGGGGACTCCGTGACGCTGGCCGCGCAGTTCGACCACCTGCTGGCCATCCTCCAGCAGCTGGGGTCACCCCCGGCCTGGGCCACGCACGTGTGGTGGGCCGGCGTCCAGCAGGGGATCCTGCTCAACGAACCCGAGATGCTCGCCCCGCACGCGCGGGCGCTGGTGGCCGCAGCACCCCGCAACCCGCTGGCCGCGGTGATGGCCCGCGCGGGCGGCGTGTGGGTGGCGGTGCTCGGCGGGTCCGTCGACCCCGACGCGGTCGAAGTGGCCGCCCGGGAGCTGTCCGCCGCCGGGCTGGCGTGGGACGGCGCGCGCCTGGCCGGCCACGCCTCCCGCCGCGCCACCGACCGGCGCGTCGTGACCCGCATGCTGGCGCTGGCCCGCGAGCTGCACCCGCGGGAGACCGCGGCCCGCGCCGAGGAGGGGCGCGACGGCGCCTCCGGGGCACCCGGCAACGGCGTCCTGAGCCAGCGGGAGTGGGACGTCGCGACCCTCGTGCTGGAGGGCAAGACCTACAACGAGATCGGGGCGACGATCTTCATCTCGCCCAAGACCGTCGAGCACCACGTCGCGCACATCCGGCGCCGCATCGGGGCCACCTCGCGCTCCGATCTGATGGCCAAGCTGCGCGTTCTGATCGAGGAGGAGCGCGATGCCCCTCCCTAGTACCACCCCCCCGGCTTCGGGCCGATCCCCGATGCCCTGTCCACCCCGGACGCCTAGCCTGAGGACTGGCGTCCACCCACCCCGAACCCCAGGAGACCAGACATGACAACCACCCCTCTGGCGACGATCGCAGAAGCCCTCATCGAGTTCATCCTGAGCTTGCTGCGCGATCCCCAGCTGGCCGCCGACTTCGAGGCCGACCCCGACAAGGTGCTCGCCCGCGCCGGGCTGGCCGACATCTGCGCCACCGACGTGCGCCAGGTGCTCCCCGTGGTCGTCGACCGGCCCGATGTGGTGGTCAAGCCGGTTCCGGTCATCGTGCCGAAGCCGGTGCCCGCCAAGCCGGTGAAGGACCCCGAGGTCGTGAAGCACCTCCAGACGGTGGCGAACAACTACCACATCGACAACCGCTCCACGATCGTCGACCAGTCGGTCAACCAGAACATCTGGGCCGAGGGTGACGTCACGCAGGTGTTCGACCAGGAGGCCGTCCTGGCCGTGGGCGACCAGTCGATCGCGGCCGGCAACAACGCGCTGCTCGACCAGTCCAGCACCGATGTCAGCGTCGGCGACGTGGCGATCGGCAACACCGACACCGACGTGGCAATCAGCGACTCGTTCAACGACTCCTCGACCAACGTCGACGCGACGGTGGACGCCGATGTGGCGGAGTCCTTCAACGACTCCTCGACCACCACGACCGTGGACGCCGACGTCACCGACTCGTTCAACGACACCGAGTCCACGACGGTCGAGTCGAAGGTGGAGGTCGTGGACTCGTTCAACGACACCACGATCGAGGCCGACACCTACGTCGCGGTCGAGGTCGAGGCGGCACCGCTGCCCGAGCTCGAGTACGAGAACTCCTGAGGGCTGCGTTGAGCGCGACCCCCATGACCCACGACGAGGCTGCTGCGGGCGATCAGGTCGATCGCCCGCAGCGGCCGTCCCTGCGCAGTGACAACGAGCCCCCCGTCCTGGTCAAGGAGCCGCCGCCGTTCACGGTGCGGCTGTGCCAGCTGCTGTGGGTGCTGAGCTTCGTGACGGGCGCCGTCGCGGTGGTCTACCTGTTCGTGGTGCGCGAGGAGCACCTGCCCGTGATCGCCGACGCGATCCGGGCGGTGGACGACACGCGCACCGACGCCACCTACACCAGCGCCGCCGACATCGTCTACTGGTCGACGTTCGGCGTGCTGGTCGGCCTGCTGCTGGTGCAGATCACGCACCTGGTCTCGTTCATGAGCCGCAAGCCCGGCGCCCGCTGGTGGCAGCTGGGCACCCTGCTCGTCCAGGCGGGCCTCTACGCGCTCGCGCTCGAGGCGGTCGGTGACGGCGAGCAGGGCGAGCAGCTGCGCCGCCTGATGATGTTGCAGTGCGGGCTGGTGACGCTCGCGCTGCTGTCGGGCAGCTTCCGTTCAGCCCTGAAGTGGACCGCTCGGCGCCACGACGTCCGCCGGGGCATCGTCGGCGCCGCCCTCCCCGACCTGTGAGACCACGCCCGCGAGGCTGCGCACCACCACCGCGCACGCCTCGCGGGCGGCCCGGTCGGCCAGCGGGTCCGCCGCCAGGGTGCGCCAGCGGTCGAGTTCCTCGGTCGCCCTGACCCGGAGGTCGGCGGCCGCCGTGTCCGCGGGCAGGCCCAGGCGCTCGGACGCCCCGGTGCCGTCCCCACCCACGATGCGGGCCGCAGCCGCGGCGTCCGGGGCGGGGAGCGGGGGGACGCCCAACCGCAGGTGCGAGAGCAACTCCAGCTCCTTCAGCTCGTGCGCGGACGCCTGCAGCCGCTCGAGGCGGCGGCGGGCCTCGGTCGCCTCGCCGGCGGGCACACCCTGCAGGATGCGTTCGACGGCGTCGGCGACCGCGCGGGCCTTGAGCGCGTCGCGGCGGGCGGTGAACTGGGCGGCGACGAAGCGTTCCAGCTCGTTGAGGCCGCTCTGCTCGACCAGGCTGCCGGCCAGTTCGGTGGAGTCGGCGACGCCGACCCGCACCAGCGAGGTGGCCAGCCGCACGCCGTAGATGCCGAACCGGGCCAGCAGCCGGCGCCGGGTCGGCTCGTCCAGGTCGATGGCCGCGTTCGGGCGGACGAACCGGTCGGAGGAGACGAGGAGGCGTTCGCGGGCGCCGCGGTCCATGGCGGCGAGGGTGCGGAACGCCGCGAACTCGCCCTCGCGCAGGGTGCGCGCGCCCTCGGCCAGCAGGCCGGCGACCGGGTGGACGCCCAGGACGAGCGACTCCAGGCCGCCCTCGCGCTCGTAGCGGGCCGCCACCTTGCCCGCCGACAACAGGGAGTCGATGCGGCCCGACCCGATCTCGTCGGCGCGCGACAGGACGGCGACGGCGTTGACCGTGCGCGCCTGCCCGGCCGCGGTGTCGCGGAACGCCTCGAGGAAGCCCAGGTCGGAGGGGTGCAGGTGGCGCATCAGGTAGACGATGGCGTCGGCCGAGGACGGGGCGTCCTCGGGCGCGAGGAACGCCGCCGAGCGGGCGGACACGTCGTGGGACAGCGACTCGATGCCGGGGGTGTCGATGAGCGTCAGCGACCGCAGGACCGCTGAGGGCCAGCCTACCTCGATGCGGTCGACGTCGTCGGCGGGCAGGTCGCCCAGGTCCATGATGAGCTGGCCCTTCGCGCGCCGCACCGGGAGCCGGCGCAGCGGCCCCGCCCGCAGGTGGGCGGTGATCGACGGCGTGTCGGCGTACCGGTACCAGGTGACGATGCGGGTGCACTCGCCGGCGTCGGTCGGGGCGATGCGCTCGCCCAGCAGGGCGTTGAGGAGGGTGGACTTGCCCGCCTTGACGATGCCCGCGACGGCCAGGCGCAGGGGTTCGGCCAGCCGGCGGTCGAGGTCGTCGAGGGCGGCCAGGGCGTCCGGGTCGTCGGTGACGTGACGGCGCAGCGAGGCGACCAGGGCGACGGCCTCGGCCCGGGCGTCCAGCTGCACCTCGGTGGTGGCGGTCACGCGGTCACCGCCTGCGCGGCCGCGGGGGCGGCCGGCAGGGCGGGCAGCCGACGGGCCACCTTGTCGAGCTCCTGCAGCTGCCGGGTGAGGATCTGCACACGCTGGTCGCGCTCGGCGGAGTACACCCCGGCGCTCTGCTTGGCGGCCAGGACGGCCTCGGACAGCGAGCGGTGGGTCTGGTCGGCGATGGCGCCGAAGTGGTCGCGGTTCGTGCGCTGGACGATGCGCAGCCGGTCCCTGAGCTGCTTGGACACCTGGAAGGTGACCTCGTCGATGTAGCGGCGGACGATGTTCTTGGCCTCGAACCGGCGGCGGGTCAGGCGGGCCGTCATGTCCTCGCGGTAGGCGCGGCGCCCGACGAGCACACCCGCCAGCAGGGACAGCGGGTTGATCAGGCTCAGCCCGATCAGGCCGGTCGCCAGACCCACCATGAGGACGCCACCATAGCTGCCGCGCACCCCGATGTAGATCTTCTCGCCGGCGCTCAGGTGGCCGGCGTCGAAGTCGGGCAGGCGCTCGACCGGGTCCAGCAGCCCGTCGGTGCTGCCCACGGCGATCGTCGGCAGCTCGAACTGCTCGCGGGCGAAGACCTGGGCGATCTCGTCGGTGAGCCACTGGGAGCGCTCGTCGGTCCACACGAACGTCTCGGACACGCCCGTGGCAACACGCTGGTCGAGCCACTCGGCCAGCTGGTCCCAGATCGGGCCCGGGTCGCCCTCGTCGATGGCCTGCTCGGCCTCACGCTGCACCCGGCGCAAC
>CAKUSI010000213.1 GCA_934678955.1 uncultured Austwickia sp.
GCACGGACGAAGCTCTGCACGCTGCGGGTCATCACCCACTCCTCCAAGGAGGGGCCACCCTCACGGACCCACGCACCATGGACCGCGCGGGCCGTGTCAATGCTCATGCCGTCCAGCACCGTCGCCTCGATCTGCGCCAACTGGCCCACCGCCCCCTCCGGGGTGTGCGGGAACCCCGTCGGCACCCCAGCCGGACCATCCAGCCGCGCAGGCTCGGGGATGACGATGCCCTCAAGCTGGACCACCGCCGGCGCTCCCCTGGTCGCGTCATCACGCGAGACCGCCAACATCGGCTCAGCAGCAATCCGGTCCCGAACCGCCTCCGACGACCCCGGGCCGGCCTCTACCAGATTGGTACCCGCCTGCGGGCCAGCCCCGGTCGCGGCCTGCCAGATCGCCACAGCCAGGCCACTCACCAGCACCAGGATCGTCAGGATGCCGATCAGCAGGGTCGCCAACAGACGCTCCCGCGACCACGGCGCCACCGGCTGCTGCGGGTTTCGGTTGCGCCACCTCATCCGATGCAACCCGTCCCGCGCAGGCCGACCACGACGGCGTAGACCACCGGCAAGGCCACCGCCACGATCGCGGTGACCACCAGCGTCATCACCCCACCCTTGGTCAGGTGAGGCATCCCGAAGATGCGTCCGGCCAGGATCGCGCCGATGCCGATCACGATGGCGACCAAGAACAGGGCCGCCACGCCACCCAGCACGTAGCCGCTGATCTCGTTCACCGCCGTGGTGGCGGCCTCGGGCAGCGTGGGGCAGATCTCGAGGACGTGGACTCCGGTGAGGGATGCGATGTTGTTCATGGGTGTTCCTTTCAGTGGAGGTTGCTGACCGCTGCCAGACTGACCGTGCCGCCCTTGGAGACCTGCGGCATGTGCAACAGTCGGCCCAAGCCCATGGCCCCGAACGAGACCAGGACCCCGATGCCGATGATCACCACGATGGCGCCCAACACGTAGCCGCCGATCTGGTCCACCGCCGTCTGGGCGTCCCCGGGCAGGGTCGCGCAGATCTGCAGGGGCAGGAGAGTGAGGTTGTTGGGGTTCATGTCAGGGTGCCTTCCTCGAAGAGTGGGTGCAATGCGGCGGTGATGGACTTCGGCAAGGGCGAGGCGCCCAAGCCAGCCACCGCGATCGCCGGGACGTGCGGTAGCGGGGTGATGTGGGATGGGTCAGTTCCCCGGGGCAGTTGGACGCCGCGGGGCCAGTGCTTGCGGGGTGGCCCGATGACAACGACCCGGACCAACCGGTCGGGGTCCTGGACGAGTGCTAGTGCCGCGGCCAGCTGGCGCATCCCCGGGACGGTGCAGCGGGTGACCAGCACGACCGGGATCGTGGGGTCGCGGAGCAAGTCGGCCAGCCAGCCGGGACTGGCTGCGATGGTTGCCGCTGGGAAGCCGGCATCGATCACCGTCAGGCCGAAATCGGACGTGGGCGGGATGGGACACGCGTCCGGGGCTGCCGTAGTGTGTAGGGGGCAGCGTTGGAGCAGCAGGGAGGCTCGGGAGCCCTGCCACCATCCGGTCTCGTGCCGGCCCAGCTCCCGGTCGCACACTCCGAGCAGACCTGAGGCCACGGTGGGGGCGCAGTCCACCAACCGGGCGGCTGCCAGAAGTTCGGCCAAACCGAGGGCCACGGTGGATGTTCCTACCTGCCCGGCGCAGCCCATCACCAGGATGAGGCGCTCGGATTCCCCGGTCCGCCACGGTTGGGGTGGAGGGAGTGGTCGGAACTCGCCCCGTTGCACGGCCAGCCATGCCAGTTGGAGTTCACCCACACTCACGGGGGCGGCCATGTCAGGCCACCTCCCACAGGGCGGCGACCTCGGCGATTGCTGCGGTGGCGCGGCTCACCTGGCGGCGGAGGGTGCGCACGCTCACCGCGCGCCGGCGAGCGATCGGGTCGGTGATGGCCGGGGACGTCAACCCGCCCAAGCTGCGGTTGCGGACCAGCACCGGCCCGAGCGCGTCGGCCTGTGCGAGCACGTCCTCCAGCAACTGCCGCTGGCCGGCGTCGATTGCTCCCGCGCGTTCGGCGTCGTCCAACAGGGTCGTGACGGCCACCTCGGCGACCTCGCCTTGTTCGGAGTCGGCGGGTTGAGTGTCCAGCACGACGGGGTCCACCGCGACCAGTCGCTGACCGGACTGGATGCCGAGTTCGCGGCCCACATGGCGCCGCAGGTCCCGGCCGATCCCAGCACCGACGCTGCCGGGGCGGGTCCGCCACGGGTAGGTACGGACCTGGATGAACAGTTGGCCGGCCACGATGGCGTCGATGTCGGGGTCCCCATCTTGGTACTGGCGGGCCACCGTGGCAGCGGCCGGCAGCATCAGCCACGCCAACACCAACGCGGCGTCCCGGTCGTTCCCCCCGTCCTCGGCTGCCAGGCGCGCGAGAGCCAGCAGGACTTGGTTCGCGGTCTGCCAATGGGCTGGGTCAGCACGCATGCGGCCCTTCGAGAGCCACTCGCCCAACCCGTGGGGGTCCGGGACGTGGGCCAGGACCGGCTCTGCGGTGACCCACTCGGCCCACCGGGCGGTGATGATCGAGGAGGGTTCGTGGACGTCGAGTCCAAGTTCTTCGTGGATGCTCATCAGGAATGCCTTCCGTTGGTTCATACCTAGGAAGCTCCCGAATCGATGTCCCACGATGTGTCCCCCGGAGTTGTCCACACCACCGATTTCGTTGTCCACAACCTGCACGAAACCCCTAGACACGGCCACGTCCCCCCACGTCCCCCCTCATCAGGCCGGCGGATGGCGCTCCCTGCGTGGGGGGACGCCCCCGAGCCGGAACGTCCCCCCGAGTCCCCCTCGTTGCGACCGTGGGGGGACCTGCCGGTACCTGCTCCCACACCGGGCCGACGCTCGCCGCGACCTGCAGTGGGCGGTCTTCGGTGGGGGCGTCGATCATGGGTTCGGTGGCGGTGTCGGCGTGGGGTTGGGTGTGGTCGAGGATCGTGTGGGCGGCCCGGATCACCCGCTCGCCGGAGTGTCGTAGCACGTCGGTGACGCTCGGCCCGTCCGGGCGTGCTGCCTCGTGCGCCCACCCGGCCACGTAGTTGAACGTGTACTGGCCGGAGTCCAGTTCGTGCGCCTGGGTGATCAGGTAGGCGACCGACTCGGCTTCCACCTCGACCACGCCGCGGCAGGCGAACGGGTCGCGCACGGTGGGGGCATGCAGGAGCACGTGCGCCCACTCGTGCGCCAAGGTCTTCACCGCTTGGGCGTCATCAACATCAGCACGGACGCGCACCTGCCGGGATACGAAGTTCGTCACCCCGTTCGCGCCGCCACACTCCCCGCGGGACACCGAGAAGCCAGCAGCTTGCACCCCCGCCACCAGCGACTCCCACAACCCCGGTGGTGCTTGGCCGGTCAGCAACGCCGCTGCAGGCCGATCTGGCAGCAGGTCACCGTCGGTCTGGGCCACGTCGAACACCGACAGAGGCCTCACCCCCACGATCCGGGTGGCCATCAATGGCTTGCCGTCAGTGCCCATCTCGGGGGCACCCGCGGCGTCGAGTTTCGGGGAGCGTTTGGTGACCGGGCCGAACAAGCGGATGCCCGACTCGCCGCGGCGGACCTGACGTCCCCGCGCCTGCCACGCCCGGTAGCCGGCCACCAGCGTCGCCTGTGGGTTCTGCGCCATGATCAAGAGGCAGTTGTTGAACGAGTACTGGTGGAAGCTTCGCGCGAACGACAACCATGTCTGCCAGCCCTCCCCCGTCGCCAGCCGGCCGACCTGGTCGGCAAGCTGTTCCTGCATCCGTGTCAGCGTCGCCTCCCGGGCGGCAACAGCCTGCTCCCGGTTTCCCGCCCGGGCGCTCATCGGCCCAGGAAGAAGTCGAGCTGGGCCTGCAGGTCTGCGATCTCTTCAGGGTCCGCGCCCTCGGCCCGGGCCTCCTCGAGCCGGTCCTGCAGGGTCTCGACAAACAGCGGTTCATCGGGCAGGAGTTCGGTGAACTGGGCTGGCCCTGGCAATGGTCCGGACATGGGCGTTCCTCTTTCCTTGGGGTTCAATCCCCACAAGCACGCAAGCCCCTGCGAGCGGCCAGGCCCCTCCCTGTTTCACGTCTGCGCCAACCAGCACTCCGCGGTGCACCGGCGGGCGAGCCTGAGTGGGGCAGGATCGTGGGCATGGTGACCATTCGGGTGACGAAGAAGCTGGCCCAGCGTCTTGGACCCATGACTGCGCCGACCAACGATGAGTCGGCGGGCTGGTTGGGCCCGTGGTACGCAACCCACTTGCCGTGGCGGCCCCGACACCTGGCCCTGTTCGTGAACGAGTCCATTTTGCTGCCGCTGCTGGTGCCGTTGGCGCCCACCCGCACCCTGTGGGACCGCTTTCCCCATCACGTGGCCGCACTGTTGCAGGCGCTCGAGCTGGACCCCTGCCTGATCGAAGTGGCCATCCGCGAACACCAGGAGTGCCGGACCGCCCCCACAGCCGACCGCAGTGTGGTGGGCACCATGAACGAGTTCGTGCGGCTGGCCCCGATCATGCGTGGCGAAGCACTCGGCGACCTCGAGTTGCTGCAACTCTCGCTGAGGCTGGCGCGGACGCCGTGTGGCCCGCTGTTCGGACGGCACGTCTCACCCGATCGGGAGCTCATCGCGCTCGCCAACCGACTGCTGGCCGCTCCAGCCTCGGCGTCCTACCTGCCGGGGCGGATGGGACGGTCAGCTGAGCTTGGCCTGTCGGTTGGCCAAGATGGTTCGGGTTCGTTGGCTCGGTTCGAAGGGTGCCTCGTCCGGGTCGGGGTCGAGTGCCTCTGCGATGACGCGATGGGCTTGGGGGTGGTGCCCGGTGGCGTCGGCGATGGCGGCCAGATCGAGCTGAGGTATCAGTTCATGGGGGGCAGCCCGGTTGGCAATGTCGACGGCTCGGTGGGCGCGTGCTATGTCGCCTTGGGCCAGCGCATGGGTGGTGACGAGGTGGGCGGTGTCGACGATGGCGCAGGTGAGGTGGTGCGGGAGGGCTGTGTCGATGAGCCATGCGCCGCCGTTGGGGCGTAGATCGGTGAAGGGGGTTCCCTGGACGAGGCTGAGGGCACTGTCGAGGTCGGCGATGCCTGCCTCGCCGCGCGTGTGGGCCCGTGTGCGGAGCCGCTTGAACAGGTCAGCGTCGGTGAGGAGGTCGTTGACTTCGTAGATGCCCACGCCGAGGCGTTGGCCGGTCTTGCTGCGCAGGGCTGGCGGGAGGTGGGGGTGACCCGTGTGGGGATGGGCGCCGAGCCATTCGCGGAGCTTGCTGAGGTCGCGGCGGGCGCGGTCCTCGGTGATGCCGAGGGCTTCGGTGACTTGGGCGGTGGTGGCACCGTGAGGTTGGGTCCACAGGTAGGCTAGGAGTTCGGTGTAGAACGCCTTCCGTTTGGCGGCTGCCAGCGGGTTGCCGCCTTGGCCGACCCGGGCGTGGACGGGGCCCAGCACGGACAGGCGTGGCCGAGGGCCGTAGCCGGCCAGCCATTCGGCCAGGTCATCGTCGAGGGTGGGATCTGCCGCTTGGAGTTGCTCGGCCAGTGCTGCGGTGAGCGGTGGTGCCAGTACGTTCAAGTCCTCGCTGGTGGTTGCCGTGCGGGCCAGGTAGTGCTCGTCGGGTTCGGGCAGGAGTGAGCCGGGGTTGGGGTCCTCCGGCTCGCGTTGGGCGAGGGCGATGGTGTGCAGGTTCCCCGCTTGGTCGACCACTGCGTCGTCGGTGGTGGCGGGGATCGCTGTGTCGTCCAAGTTGTCGGCGGCGGCGATCAAGGTGGCGCATCCTCGCGCTTCGTCCCCGGTAAGGCCGACCGCGATCAGGTCCCAGCCGAGCTGCGGCACGTGGACTCGCCCGTTGGTGGTGAGGTGGACCTCGGTGACGCCGTCGAGCGCCGTTTCGGTGTGGGTGAGGATGAGGCTGGTGCCCGTGGGGCGCTCTTGGTGGGCGAGGAGGTCGCCGGCGAGCACGTGCACATGCTCGGTGGGCTCGCTGGAGCCGATGATGACGGCACGGCTGGCCCACAGGTCGTAGCCGGCGTTGGTGACGCGGGCGTGGGGAAGGGTGGGGGCGCCGGAGTCGACCAGGAGGTGGTGGGTGTGCTGTGCGTCGGCGCGTGCTTGGGCCACGACGGTGTCGGTGGAGTGGTGGCGGATCGTGATCGGGTCGAGGTTGACGAGTTCGTCGCAGATGTCGAGACAATCGACTAGCACGTCGCGTGCCCAGGGGTTGAGGGCGAGTTCGGCGACGATGTGGCGGATGAGGTCGGTGCTGTTGGTGGGGTCGCCGGTGAGGGTGATGACTCCGGCGGCTTCGAGGTTGAGCAGCCAGGTGGTGCCGTCCTCGCCGATCCCGATGGTGGTGAGCTGGGGCCATGCTGGTGCGCCGATTCGGTCGGGTCCCATCTGGGGGAGGCGGGCCCGGTCGAGTTGCCAGCAGGTGGGGTGGACGGTGACCTGCCACGGTGCGGGCAGCGAGTGGGGACCGGCCAGGTGCAGGGTGAAGTCGGTGGCGGACACCGCGACGGCCGTGATCGTCGGGACGGGCTCGTCCAACGTGGCGAGTTGT
>CAKUSI010000214.1 GCA_934678955.1 uncultured Austwickia sp.
CCTCACGAGTCAAGCCCTCCCCGGTCCTACACAACTTTCGAACCGAGTGGTCTCACCCCAGGCTGGCACGGAGGGGCCGGCCTCGAACCGCTCCTGCCCGATCAAGAAGGGCAGCGTGGTCACTGGCCGGCCGAAAGTGTTCATGACGGATCTGACACCGCGCCAGAGGTCGAGGTTCGAGAGCCTCGGCGACCGGTGCATGAGGGCTACCAGGGTGTCCGCGACGTCGGCGGCCTCGTCGTCGTCGCTACTACCTCGCACCAGCGATTGGATGCGCCGATAGAACCGGTCGGTTCCCTGCCAGCGGAGCACTGCCCGACGCTCGTCCTCGGTGAGCGACCGTGCGATCGGAGCGAAGGCACGATCGAGACGATCCCGTGGGTGGAGACGGGGTGGGACGATGACAGATCCTCTCTAGGCTTCCCCTGGGCTCGCGTCTGGTCAGAATGAGGGTGGCCACAGGCCCCGGAGGGCGGCGGCGGTGTGGTGGCTGATGTATGAACCGCGCGGTGCCCGTGAGATCGTCTGCTGGGCGCGCTGGTAGCGGTCGTCCAGGTATTCCCTGGTGACGTACAGGTCGGTGACAAGCGGTCCGGGCGGCGTAGTGCTGGGGAGCATGAGACCACGTTGGCTGGCCGTCGTGCCGATGACCAGGGTCTTCGCGGCGCGTGTGGATGACGGGTGCGCCGCGTGGGGGTGTGGATGGCGGTACGAGTCCTGCGCACCGCGACGCCGTGGGCCTGCCCGATTCCGGGGTGGGGACGGGCGCGGTTCGTTCACGTCGAGACAGGGGATCTGGCACCTCCCTGGGGGAGAGTTCGTGCCTTGTGTCGCCTTTCGTGCCGTGGCGCGAGATGCGTACGCTCGTCGCCCCTCACACGGAGCGCCACGGCAGGGGAGATCGTCCGCAGTGGGGACTCTGCGCCGGATGGGACCTTGACGCCACGGCAGGGGAGATCGTCCGCATTGGGGACTCTGCGCCGGATGGGACCTTGACGCCACGGCACGGAAGGTCATCCGGGGGCCTATCACCGCCGCGACTCCGGACCGGCTCTGTGGGTGGAGCTACGCCCACGCGTCGCGCTCAACGCTCCACACCTTGCCAGCGGCCCCGCCCGTGAGCACCGGGTCAGAGAAGCCGATGACGATGGCAAGCACCGACGCGAACTGCTCGGGCAGGTGGTCGGAGTTGCTGCGACGACGCCAACGTAGCCAGCGCGACTGACCGAGCTCCGCGTATCTGTCGAGCACTTCGCCGAGCGGCCTGATCGTGGCGTTGCGATGGCTCGCGACCGCGGCGATCGCTTGGAGCAGCTCCTGGGTCGGGCGACCGGTGCGCCGGGCCTGACTCTGTAGGTCGAGGTAGGCGTCGTCCGCCGGCGTTCCTCTCCTCGGCCGGCTCACAGAAGGATCTCCAGGGTCGCGCGAAGCGTCGACTGCACGCGCGGGAACGACTGCGCCAGAGCGAGCAGCTCCGACGGCTGCCCACCTTGGCGCAACCATCGCTTGAGTGCCTCGTTGGCGAGGTCCGCCCCTTCGATGTGACGCATCCGGAAGGCGTCGATGATGCTTCGCTCAGCGGAGTAGAGCCCGAGGGTCCGGTGACCGTCGATGACGAGGCTGCCTCGACCCAGATCGAAAGTGTCGGGGTCGAAGTGCCGCCACGCGACGGGGGTTGTCGTTTGCGGGGCCCAGGAGCCACGCGGGATCGCAATGTCGATCTCGGCGGGGATGTCGTCGATTAACTCATGACGAGTGAGGGCGGAGCGCAGACATAGCGTCGCCCGCGGCGCCTTGCCTGCAATCTCGGCCAGTTCCTCATCGCCCAGCCAGTCGCTCTTGCGATAGAGCCCGCGCGCCAGGGCGATGATGCTGCCGTCGCCGACCAGACGGCGGAGCTGGCGCTCGCTGATATGGCAGAGGGCCTCTGAGTATCGGAAGGTACCGGGCAGACTGGCGAGCAACTCGTCACTCGTCGGAGTCATGACCTCACCCCCTGCGTCGGAGAAACTCTACATCAATGCCTCTAGTGTAGGGGGATCCCGTCGGTCGTTCGATGGTGTATCACGCTGGGAGACGACGTCCCGGGAGCCCACGTGATTCCGGGCGCCCGTGGGTACCAGCACCCGCGCCGGTCGGCGGGACGTCACTCCCGCTCCGCGAAGGGTGTTCGCGCGTAGCCGGTGAACTCGTGGCGCCAGTCGTCGCGCAGCGGTGAGGGGCGTGGTGGCGCGGGTGCGGACGGCGTCTCGTCGGCCACGGGCTTCGCTGCGCCTGTGGACTACGCCGGCTGCGGGCGGGGGTGTGGATGAGGGTACGAGTCCTGCGCTCCGCGACGCCGTGGGTCTGCCCGATTCCGGGGTGGGGACGGGCGCGATCTCGTTCACGTCGCGGCGCGGGATCTTGGCCCTCCCGGGGGAGCGTCAGGTCTCCAAGATCGAGAACGGAGACCTCGACAGCACCAAGGTCGGCACCATCCGCGGCTATCTTGAGGCGGTCGGCGGCGAGATGGCGATCGAGTACGTCATCGGAGACGCTCCGGTCCAGGTCGCCTGAGGTCGAAGGACGCGGCTCGGCAACCTCGGTTGCGCACACGAAGATTGAACCGGCACGGGTTGGCTGCCCCATCGTTTTCTGGTTTCACCCGAGGGTTGCCCCCGCAGCGGGTCCAGGAGTGGGATTGGGCAGCGCGCGCACGGCCTCGGCTGCGAGGTCTCGGCGACTGCGGTGACGGATGCGGTGGCGGTGTGACTCGCTCTTGACGGGGAGCGTCTGGCCGATATCGAGGCGGCCATCCAGCGGTGCGTGACCTTCCGGGAGCATCTGGACTCACGGGACGGGACAAGCCGACCCAGTCGATCATCACCGTCGTTGTCAGGGCCCGGTGCCGACGGTGTTCAGGTGCGTCGTGAACTCGTCGAGCAGGTGCTCGTCCCAGACCAGGGTGAATCCGAGCTGGCGGCGCAGCCGCAGGTAGTCGGCCACCTGTGTTTCCCAGGCGGTCAGGGAGGACTTCAGCAGGGCGTTGGCATGTTCGGCCGGGGCGCGGCTGACGGCGACCCCAGTCGGGTCATCGTTGGACAACCACCTGGCTACGCTCTGTGAAGCGATCACGAAGTCGCAGGATTCCTCAGCCCTGCGGGCTGCTACTGGCGCACGTACCCGCCCCATAGGTCACGAGCGCGCCAGACGTCGGTGAAGAGCAAGGTGCAGGGGTTCTTTCCGCCTCCTCCACCACCGCTGATGATGCCGTGAGCGATGACTCCGCTAGTTGAGTTGCGGGTGTACACGGGACCGCCCGAGTCGCCGCCCTTCACGCAGATGCCTGGCTTGGTCGCCGTGGCAACGTTGCGCACCCAGGTACCGTCGACGTACCGCTGATCGGTGAAGACCCCGGTCACCTTCCACCCGCAGAGTTCGCCCGTCGTGGTGCCGCCGGTGCAGTAGTTTGTGTCGCCAGAGTGAGTGAAGGCGACGCCCTGGATGGTTCTCATTGTCGCCGACCCTGGAGGGCCCACGTAGATCTGATTCGAGGATCCTCCACTGTAGGAGGTGGTGACCAGGGCGAGGTCTCCCATCGGCGGGCGGCCGCGCACGGCCACAGTCCCCACGCCGAGGTTCCAGTTCTCTCGATCGCCGCTCGTGGTGGAGCCCATCGTCTTGACTGACGTGGACGTCCTGCCGCCATTGGGCACGCAGTGGCCAGCGGTGAGGATGTGGCGGTAGGTCCCGATCTTGTATGGGAACCCTGTCGTGCAGGTACGCACCGCAGATCCGTCGAAGGTGGTGATCCGTGCACCTCCGGACCAGGGCGACGTGTCGCCGTTCCGACTCTTGGCGGGGTTGGGAAGGGAGTTGCCCGCATCGGGTGACAGGACGGCACGGACGTGAGTGGTGCCGAGGCGGCCCTGAAGGGTCTTGGTGAGGGCCGCCACATCGCGGTCGACCTCGACGAGGACATGACCTGTAGCGGGATCGATACGCACGGATCGCGCGGATGCGAAGGTCTTGGCGTCGCTGGCCAGGGCCTGGGTCACTCGGGTCTTCAGCGCAAACTGATCCGATGAGAGGAGGCTGACTTGGGCGCTGTATGCAGACAGGACCGCGGGGTTCGCTGCGGGATCGTCGGGGTCCGCGATCGCGGGGCTGACTGATGTCACCGATAGCTGGTGAGCAGCGCCTGCTGTGCCAGAAGTCACGACGAGTGCCATCGAGGAGCCGAAGAGGAGGAGGCCGGTGAGAATCGACCGAGAACGCATGAAAACACCTCTCGCTGAGGACCATCGCTTGCGTCTACGACAAGAGGTACCCGGCGGGGCGATTATTGATCAACCGTCCAGCGCCCCCGGACGAGAGCCGCAGATCCCCGTTCGCGGTCGCGCGCTGGCGCGGCGGGCATTGTGTCGCGCGTGCAAAACCGTCAGGACCGTGTCGGGATGGCTTCGCAGTCCACCGCCGCGAGCACGACCTGCGCCCGTGGCAGCGTGCCGCCTCCGGTACGGGCAGGCGTGTGAGCGGCAAGCCAGCTCGTCCGCGCACCTCCCGGCGACGACCATGCCTACTCTTGTTGCGTCCCCACGAACACCTGGGCACCTCCGGGGGCTCGGACCCGTATCGCCGCTGACGCTGCACTTCCGATAGTTGAAGTGGCCCGGATGAACGCTCCCGCCAACCGCAGCTCCGGCACGTCCGACGCCGGCAGACAGCGTCACCGGGGGGGAAAGGCCCGCGTGTGGCTGCGCGCATGCGGCTTGTGTGCCGTGGCGCGAGGTTCGTACGTTGCCTCGCCCTCGTACGCAGCGCCACGGCACAACTACCTTTCCGCTGATGGGCTCGGCGTCCGGGGCCGCGCGGAGCGGCGCTACACGGGGCCTCTTGCGATGTGGGGTTCGGCGTTGGTCGGGGATCTCGGCGGCTGGTGACCTGGCTTTTGGCCCTCCCCGGGGCGAGCTCGTGCCTCGTCTTACGTTTCGTGCCGTGGCGCAGGGTGCGTACATTCGTCGCCGTTCGTGTGGAGCGCCACGGCACGGAAAAGCTGCCGGCCGGGCCCCGCGCGCCACGGCACGGGGACTCATCCCGGGTGATGTGCTCGGCGTCCGGGGCCGTTTTGAGCTTCGCGGCACGGACGGTCCTCCGTGCTGGGGCCATCGGGCGGACTTCGGAGGCCTGGACGCGACGTTTGGGTGAACTTCCTTGGTCCTGAGGTTTTTTCGAGTGGTTGGTGCTTGTTCCCTGTGAGGGCGTGAGTTATGTTCGCCGCAAGCGGTGCTGGGGAGATGTGCGCCGTGGGGGAGTGCGAGGGGGTTTTCCGGGCGTTAGCTTCGTTGTCCGATTGCGGCGGGCGTGGACGGGTTTCCGTGGCGTCACTTGCGGTGTCGGGTCGCCTGCGTGGGGCACGGGTACCGCGGCACGAGGGGCGTCCGTTCGTCGCCTCGGGCGCGAAGTGCCGCGGTACGGATCAGTTTGCGTGGCGTCGCTTGCGGTTCGGGTCGTCTTCGTGGGGGACGGGTACCGCGGCACGAGGAGCGCTCGTGAGCTACCTCTCGCGCGGAGTGCCGCGGTACGGGTGTCTCGGTGGGTGGGACTATCTTGGTATGCCGTTCGTATAGCGACGGTCATCGGATCGGTTAGCAGCCCTGCGAAGAAATCGCTTCGCCCCCTCATGGGGGGTGTCGTCCGGGCTCCCGAGTCGGGCCCGAGGCCCGCCCTGCGCCCCGCGCCGGTGCGGCGAGTTGACGCCGCCTATCGGCCTGGACGTGTGTGCCCTGAGTGATTCCGACCGGACCGTCATCCACTGGTGACCGTCGCGTTGCCGCAGGTCAAACGTGGTCCCCCCAGGCGGGGGTCAGACTTCGCGGAGCGGGCTGTCGGGCGTCATCCTTGTGTTTCCGCAGTTCAGGGGGCGGTTTTGGATTGAATTGTACGACTGTCCTAAACAAATGCTCATATCAGCATTCGAGAAACTTTCAGGAATGGGGGTTCCGCAACTTCCAAAACTTGGCAAAGCGCGCCATACTCAAACACGTCATCCCTGGCCGTCCCGCGCCCACGCCCCCGTCCTGGGGGTGAGTGGAGTGGGACACGTACGAAAAGAGAACTACCTTGTCCCACAAGACAGGCAAGCGCGTCCTCGCAACGACCGCTACCTCGGCCCTCGCCTTCGCGGGCCTGATCGCGATGCCACTCACGGCTCAGGCTGCCGTGGGTTCAGGCATCTCCACGTGGGTAAACGGCTGCGGTGTCAACGACACCCTGCTTGTAGATCCGGTGGACAATCTGACTCAGATGTCGGTTGACGGTGGTGCCAACTGGTTCGCCATCCCGTTCAGGTCGGGCGTCGACGCGGACGGCAACAAGGTGGTCGACCTCGCGGGCATCTCGGGCCTCTACGACACGAATACCGCGAGCGGTACCTACACGCTCGTCAACAAGGACATCATTCTCACCAACGCGGACGGGAGCAAGGTCGTCACTGCTCCTGCGACTGCCGGTCAGACTGCGAACGTTTCCAACAAGCTCTGTAC
>CAKUSI010000215.1 GCA_934678955.1 uncultured Austwickia sp.
GGCCTGCGGCCCGGTGAGCTCGAGCGTCGGCTTCTCCTTCAGCACGTCGAGCATCGGCTGCACGGTCGAGATCGGCATGCACAGCGTCGCGGTCGAGGTCAGGTCGCCGATCCGGATGTCGAAGTTGGACACCACCATCGGGTCCTGCGGCGGCGCCAGCTGCAGCAGCTGCACGTCGGACTCCAGCGACTGGACCGTCGCCTTGACCGCGGAGAGGGTGTCGAAGGCGTACGTCAGCTCGCGCACGATGCGCTGCACGAGGTTGCGGATCAGCCCCGCCTCGATGTCGGACAATCCCCGGATGGGCTGCTCGTCCGTGCCCGGCCCGCCGAGGAGGCGGTCGATGATGCTCATCACCACGGCCATCGGCATCTGGAAGACGCCGTCGCCGCCCATCGGGCTGAACTCCACCACCGCGAGCAGGGAGGGGTTCGGCAGCTTGTGGGAGTACTCGTCGTACGTGAGCTGCTCGACCTCGTCGAGGCCGCAGTGGGCGACCAGTCGCAGCGTCGTCGACAGCACCGTCGCCATCTGACGGGCGAACGTCTCGTTGACCATCTGCAGCGCCCGGACCTGCTCACGACTGAACCGGTTAGGGCTCTTGAAGTCATAGCGGGTCGGGGTGATCACGATGCCTCAGATCGGCCGGAATCGTCTGCTCCTGAGACGATTCCGGCAGGTGGACGGGCGCTTGCGCCCTGGTGGGAGGCGGTGCGCGCCGTGCGGGCGGGGGCCGCGGCGAAGGGGTGCATCACGGCCTCCCCTCACTGCATGACGAAGTCGGTGAAGTACACGCGGATGACGTCACCCTCGTACCGCTGGCCGACCTCCTTGGTCAGCGCGTCGCGCGCCTTCTCCTTGTTCTCGGGCTTGAGGAGCTGGTCCATCGTGTAGTGGCCCAGCACGTCGATCGCGGCGTCCCGCGCCTTGGACCCGTCGAAGGCCTTGAGGGCCTTATCGCCGCCCGCCTTCGCGGTCGCGGCCTCGCTGAGCTGGAGGCTGAGCTTCATCTTCAGGTACTTGCCGTCCAGCAGGTTCAGCGTCATGTCGTCCTCGAGCGCGACGATCGCACCGGGCTCGGTGGCCGGGTCCTTCGCGGGCTCCTGCGGTCCCAGCAGCATCTTGAAGACCAGCCCGGCGGCGATCAGCACGACCACGGCGGTTCCCACGATCACGATGAGCATCTTCTTCTTGCCGCCGGAGCCGTCGCCGTCGGTGGTCTCTTCCTTGTCCTTGGCCATCTCTTCTCCTAGGGGGCGGTCGTCGCGACCGGGGGCGGCGAGGCGAGCGGGGTCTGCGGGGCGGTGCTGGCGGCCAGCACGACGATCGCGACCCGCCGGTTGCGGGCCTTGCCCACCTCGGTGGCGTTGGTGTCGATCGGCTTGTACTCCCCGTAGGCGGACAGGTTCAGCCGGGTGGGCTCCAGGCCGTCGACGAGCATGCGCTGCAGGACGCTGGCGGCGCGGGCCTGGGACAGCTCCCAGTTGGACGGGAACTGCGCGGTCTTGATCGGCACGTTGTCGGTGTGCCCCTCGATCGCGATCCGGTTGGGCAGCCGCTGCACGCTCGGGGCGATGAGGTCCAGCACCTTCGCCCCGTCGGGGCGCAGGGTCGCCTGGCCGACGTCGAAGAGCACCCGGTCGGTGATGATGTTGATCACCAGGCCGCGCTCGTCGACGTGCATCTGCACCATGTCGGTGAGGCCCTTCTCGGCCAGCTCGGCACGGATCTGGTCGCGCAACTTCTGGAGGTTGGCCTGCTCCTGCTTCGCGGCCGCCTGCTGCTGCAGGGCCGCCTGCCCGGCCTTCATGACCCCGTCGGCGGGCGCAACCACCGCCTGGGTGTTGTCCGGGGGCTTCACACCGGTGGCGATGCCGTCGGTGCCGCTGTTGATGCCGGTCTTGCCCTGGACCGCCAGGTTGCCGGCGCCGCCGAACGCCGTGTTGGCGCCCTGGGCGAACTCGATGAACTTCGCCTGGTCCACCTTGCTGATCGCGAACATCACGATGAAGAGGGCCAGCAGGAGGGTCAGCATGTCGGCGTAGGAGATCATCCACCGCTCGTGGCCGCCGCCGTGCTCCTCCTCCTCGTGGCCTCTGCGCTTCTTCTTGGGCTCGGACATCAGGCGGCCTCCGCTTCCTTGCCGCCCTTCGCGGCGGCGGAAGCCGGCAGCGAGGAGCGCAGCTTCTGCTCCACGACCCGCGGCGAGGTGCCGGCGGCCACCGCGAGCACGCCCTCGACGACCATCTCCATGTTCTTGACCTCGAGCTGGCTGAGGCGCTTGAGCTTGATCGCGATGGGCAGCCACAGGCCGTTGGCGATGAACACGCCCCACAGGGTCGCGACGAACGCGGAGGCGATCATCTCGCCGAGCGCGGCGACGTCGTCGAGGTTGCCGAGGGCGTGGATGAGGCCGAGGACCGCGCCGACCACACCGATGGTGGGGGCATAGCCACCCATCGCCTCGTAGAAGCCGATCGCGATCTTGTCCTCGTCCTTCTTGGAGTCGATGCGCATCATCAGGAGCTCTTCGATCTCCGCGGCGTCCGTGCCGTCGACGGTCATCTGGATGCCCTCTTTGAGCAGCGGGTGATCGATCTCCTTGGCCATGTCCTCCAGGGCCAGCAGGCCCTCGCGGCGGGCGCGGTCGGCCATCTTGACGATGACGTCCACGAGGCCGCTGCCGTCGGGCGGCGCGGCGCTGAACGCGCGCGGCAGGCCCTTGAGGGCAGTGCCGTACTCCGAGAAGAGGATGCCGCCGGCCGCGGCACCGAAGCCGCCGACGAAGATCAGCACCAAGGGCGCGATCAGCAGCAGGTGTCCGAGCGCGACGCCGTCCAGGATGGCGGTGATGAAGACGGCGGCGGTGCACACGCCCACCCCGATGGCGGTTCCAAGATCCACGTCAGCGCTCCGTCGTCGTCACCGAGTGCAGCCGCACCGGGGAAGGGGCAGGGGCCGCAGCGGGCGGCGTCGTCGACGCCTGCAGCACCGCGGCTCGGAACTGGCAGACCTCCGCGACGATCTCCTGCACGGTCTCCGCAACGACGTACTTCGTCCCGCTCACGAGGGTCACCACGGTGTCCGGCGTCGCCTCGACCCGCTCGATGAGATCGGGGTTGAGGGCGAACGTGGTCCCGTTTCGCCGAGTGACAGTGATCATGAACCGTTCCATCCGTGGGGTCTGGGTCAAGGGGTGCCGGGCCGGTCGTGGGCCGGCAGTGGGCCGCACGTCGTGCGGCGGCCGTGGCGTGGCCTGCACGGTCCTATCGACAGTGCGGTGGGTGAACTGAGTTGGCACACATGGCAAAGCGCCCACCCTCGAACGGGTGAGCGCCGTGCCAGGCATACGAGAATGCCGGGGTGAACGTGCTGGTCACGGCCTTGCGGCCGCGATCATCAGCGCTTCATCGAGATGAGGTCGGAGAGCACCTCGTCGGAGGTCGTGACGACCTTCGAGTTCGCCTGGAAGCCGCGCTGGGCGACGATCAGGTTGGTGAACTCCTGGGCGAGGTCCACGTTCGACATCTCCAGGGTTCCGGACTCGATGGTGCCGCGCCCGCCGCTGGCGGCCATGCCGATGTCCGGCACGCCCGAGTTGGTGGTCTGGCGGTAGAAGGACCCACCCACCTTCTCGAGGCCGGGCGGGTTGTTGAAGGTCGCCAGGGCCATCTTGCCGAAGGCTCGTTTGGTCCCGTCCGAGAATGCGCCAACCAGCGTGCCGTCGGGGTTGATCTGGAACGACTCCATCGCCAGATCGTCGCTCGTGCCGAAGGTGCCATCCTCCCCCTGGAGGAAGGTGGTCCACTCGTCGCTACCGCCCGCAGCCAGCGCGCTGGGCAGCTTCAGCGGAGTCGCACCGGGCAGGTCAGCAAGGTCCGCCTCTGTTCCCCCTGGCAGGCCCGTTGCCGGGTCAGGGACCATCATCACGTTCGTGGAGAGCGCGTCGGCGACCTCCTCCTTGGTCATCTCCGACGTGACCTCCCCACCGGGGCCGAACTGGTAACCCAGCACGTACGAGCCGTTGGACGTGACGAGGTTGCCGTCGGTATCGAAGTTGAACGCACCGTTGCGGGTGTAGAAGTTGGCACCCGCCTTCTGGACCACGTAAAAACCGTCGCCCTGGATCGCGACGTCCGTCGTCTGGTTGGTGACCTGCAGGCCGCCCTGAGTGAAGATGTTGGTGATCGCGCCCAGCCGCGCGCCGAGGCCGACCTGCGCGGGGTTGATGCCACCCACGCCGGGGCCACCACCGACGGCAGGGATCGGCGCAGAGGCGCCGCGGATGATCTGGGACAGGTTGTCCTCGAAGACGGCGCGGCCGGTCTTGAAGCCGAACGTGTTGACGTTGGCGATGTTGTTGCCGACCACGTCGAGCATGGTCTGGTGCACACGCAGACCGGAGACGGCCGAGTACATCGAACGGAGCATGGGTTTCCTTCGGGTCGGAGCCTTGATCAGGCCGGTGCTACCAGCGGGGACGAACAGTGCCGAGGCGGTGGGGGGTGATCGCTCAGGCCGAGGGAGAGTCGGTGGCGCCGTCCGTGGCGTCCGACGATGAGTTCGTGTCGGCCGGGTCGCTCGCCGAGTCCTGCGCCCCGTCGCGCGGGGCGGGGCTCGGGGCTGCGTTCACTGCGGCCTTGACACTGGTCACGTCGTTGTAGGGGACGTCCTTGCCCCCGACAGACAGGATCGGCCCGGTGCCGTCGAACCTGACCGATTCGACGACGCCCTCCGCGGTCTTGTCCGGGTCGTTGGGGTCGGCGGCGTAGACGACCGTGCGCCCGACGAGGCCCACCGAGGAGGAGATCCGTTGCTCGGCAAGCATGCTCGAGTACGTCTTGATCATCTCTTCGTTGGACTTCGCCATCGCGTTGATCCGCTCGACCATCGACAGGGTCGCGGTCTGCTGCATCAGCGCGGAGGTGTCGGTCGGCTTCGTGGGGTCCTGATACTTCAGCTGGGCCACGAGCAGCTTGAGGAACATCTCCCCGTCGAACTCGTTCGGCTTCTTGCCGCTCGTGTTCTTGCCGGCCAGGCCCTCCATGCCCGGCGAAGGCGTGGTGACCAGCGTGGGTCGGCCGTTCTTGTCCAGGACGATGTTGCCGTCCTTGTCCTTGAGGTAGGACGTGGTCGGCGCCTTGTACGCGGTGCCGTCGATGGTCACGCCGCCCTTGGACGAGGGATCCCACGTCCACTGGCTGAGGTCATTAGTAACGGTCATCGAGTTCCTCACATGTGAAGGTCGAGCGGTCCGGCCTCGTGGGCGGGGCCGCGGTCACCGGGGATCGCCGGAGAAGTCCGGCTGGGATCGTTGTCGTCGGCAGGACCGTCGTCGGTCTGGCCGGCGGTGCCGTCACCGCGCTGCGCGCGCAGGAATGCCTCGGACGCCTCGTCCTGCCGGCCGCGCGGGTCCTGCCAGGTCGAGCCGTCGTCGACGTCGAGGGACTTGGCGGAAAGGCCGGCGTCGGCCAGTTGCTGGCGCAGCTGGTCCATGTTCTGGCGAAGCATGTCGCGCGCGGAGGCGTCGGCCGCGGCCATCTGCACCACGACCTCGCCCGCGGTGATGCTGACGTGCACCCGGACCCGGCCGAGGCTCGCGGGGTCGAGTTGGAGGTCCACGTGGTAGCTGCCGTCGCGGCGCTGCACCACCGGCGCCAGCGCCGCCACGACCTGGGTGTGCACCGGCGTCGCGACGTGCCCGGCAGGCGCGGCCGCGCTGTGGGTGCTGCTCGTCGTGTGGGCCGGCGCCGCAGGGGTGGGAGCGACCGCGGGCGCCTCGGCACGGATCGGGGCGGCCGCCTCGCTCGCGGACGGGGCGTCTGCGGGGCGGGTCGCTGCGTTCGGCAGCCCGGCAGCGCTCGTCGCGAGCAACGCGTCGGACGAGGCCTGCGAGGCACCACCCGACGTTGGGGCGGCTCCCTGCGCGAAGGTGGCCTCGGTCGCCGGCGCGCGCGTCGATGCGACGGTAGCGGGGGCGCCCGACTGCGGGGCTCCGGCCGGCCCGGAGCCCGGCTGCGGCGAGGCCGCCGGGGCGGCAGAGGCGTCTGCGGGATCTCCGGCACCCTGCAGGATGCGGGCAACGTGCGCCTGATCAGCCGCTGCGGCAGCGGTCGCGGCTCGCGCCGCGGCGGGGCCTTCGGCCGTACGCGGGTCGCTCGAGACGATCCCGCCGGCAATCTCGCCGGTCGCGGGGCCCGTCTGCGGCAGCGACGCCTCGGCATAGGGACGCGCGCCTTCCACGGCGATGCCACGTGCGACGGCGTGCGCAAGGGTGGCGACCTCCGGCGGGGTCGTCGCTGCCCCGCTCGGGGCGTCCGTGGCAGGGGCGCTGGCGGGACTGTCGATGGCCTGCGGCGACGCGCCAGGCAGCCCAGCACCGGGGAGCACGGGTTCCGCAGGAAGGGCTCCGCCCGGCGTGAGCAGCGGCCGGGGCGAGGCGATACCCGCCGTCGCCTCGGTGCCGGCCGGCATGGAGGCGACGGCCGGGGACTGAGTG
>CAKUSI010000216.1 GCA_934678955.1 uncultured Austwickia sp.
GCGAGGCCGCACACCGCGCGGGACAGTCGGCGGCTGCGGGGGTAGGGGTCCCCTGACGCGCGCATCCTCACGAAGCATCCACCTTTGGTCAGGTCTCGGTTCGACTATGAAATCTACTGGAGCACAAGTGAATTGCGGTCGTACGCCCAGCGAATGGACATTGCGACATAATCCACAGTACGAGGTCACGGAACGATCTCGGCGCCCGACACGCCCGCATCACGCGGCCCCGAGCCACGGCATCGGGGCACGCAAGACCGCCAGTCGACCCGCAGGATTCCCATCGACCGGCCCCGGCGGGACCTGACCGGTCCAGCGCAAGAGCCGCGGCACAGGTCCTCCTAGACGCGGACATACCGCACCAACGCCAACCAGGAGACGACGACGCCCACACCCAGCACCAGAACCGCCATCCACGGTGTCACGGCCCAGACGTCGGAAAGGCTCACCCAGTGGAAGTCCTGGAAGCGGGTGGCCAGCTGGCTCACGCCGACGCGGACGAGCAGCCACAGGGCACCGACGGCCAGCAGCCCGCCGAGGACGACCGCCAACAGGGTCTCGATGACGAACGGCAGCTGGATCGCCGCCTTGCTGGCCCCCACCACGCGCTTGATCGCCGTCTCCCGTCTCCGGCTCCACGCCACCTGCCGGATCGTGGTGGCGGTCAGCAGGACGGTGCACAGCAGCATCACCCCGGCGAGTCCCCACGCGGTGAGCCGCAGGAAGTCCATCACCTTGAACAGTGGATCCAGGATGGCCCGAATGTCCTTGACCGACGCGACGCCGGGGGCTCCGGTGAAGGCCGTGTACATGCGGTCGTAGTCCCCCGGGTCGGTCAGCTGCACCCGGAACGCCGCCGGGATCGCCTCCCGCGGCGTATCCGCGAACGCCGGGTTGGTGAACTGCTCCTTGAACCGGGCGTACGCCTCGTCCTGGCTCTCGAACGTGACGTTCTTGACCACGGGACGCATCGCTTCCAAGTCGGCGCCGATCGCGGCCTGCTGCTCGGGCGTCACTGCGGCGCCGTGGCAGGTGGGCTCGCTGGAGTTCCTCGTGCACAGGAAGATCGAGACCTCGACCTTGTCATACCAATACCCCTTGGCGGTCTCGACCTGGCGCTGCGCCAACAGGCCCACCCCGAAGAAGAAGAGGGTCACGGCGGTCACGATGACCACCGAGATCGCCATCGACGTGCTGCGGCGCAGTCCGTTCCACGCCTCCGCGAAGAGGAAGCCCGGCCTCATGGTGTCCTCCCGTAGACGCCGCGGTCCTGGTCGCGCACGAGCGCTCCCTCGTCCAACTCGATCACGCGGCGGCGCAGCTGGTTCACGATCTCGTCGTCGTGGGTGGCCACGAGCACCGTCGTGCCCTGGTCGTGGATGCGGTCGAGCAGCCCGACGATCTCCAGGCTCGTCGCCGGGTCGAGGTTGCCCGTCGGCTCGTCGGCCAGCAGCAGCGTCGGCTTCTTGACCACCGCGCGCGCGATCGCCACGCGCTGCTGCTCCCCTCCGGACAGCTCGTGCGGCAGCCGCTTGGCCATTCCGCCGAGCCCGACGAGGTCCAAGGACTCCGGCACGGCGCGGGAGATCTGGTTCCGCTTGGCGCCCAGCACGTGCATCACGTACGCGACGTTCTGGTAGACGGTCTTGTCCGGCAGCAGGCGGAAGTCCTGGAACACCATGCCGATCTGTCGGCGCAGTCGGGGGATCTCCCGGCGCCGCAGGGAGGCCAGCTCACGCCCGGCCACCGTGACCGCTCCCGACGTGGGCTTCTCCTCGCAGAGCAGCAGCCGCAGCATCGTGGTCTTGCCCGACCCCGAGGTACCCACGAGAAAGGCGAACTCGCCCCCTTGGAGGGAGAGGCTGACGTCGTCGAGGGCCGGCCGGGGATTCCTCCGGTAGGTCTTGGTGACGTGGGAAAGGCTGATCATCGAGGGAGTTCCTGAGTGCCTGGCGGGTGCTCCGCGACGGCCGCGCGCAAGTCGCGCGAGTCCGTGGGGAGTCGGTCGCGTTCGAGGGTACGGCCCCGGAGCTCGCGTACGAAGCAGGAGGGTCCGGTGACTTCGTTGCGGCACAGAGGTTTTCATCCGGTCACCAGAGGTTCGGCAGGTCTTTCCCCCCTCGTCACCAGCCGCGTTGCCGACCGCGACCCGACCGGTGGACTCACGCGTCCACCGGATCCTTCCGGCGTTTCGGGCGGGTTAGGACCGCGTACCGCGGACGGCGGAGTGACCTGCGTGACACGATGGGAGCCATGACGTCTGAGCGGACCATCGGTGTGACGGAACTCGCCCTTCGGGATGCGCACCAGAGCCTCATGGCGACCCGGATGGCGATCGAGGACATGGTCGACGCGTGCGCCGACATCGACCAGGCGGGCTATTGGAGCGTGGAGTGCTGGGGCGGCGCCACGTTCGACGCCTGCATCCGCTTCCTGAACGAGGACCCCTGGGAGCGCCTGCGGACGTTCCGCAAGCTCATGCCGAACAGCCGCCTCCAGATGCTGTTGCGCGGGCAGAACCTGCTCGGCTACCGGCACTACGGCGACGACGTCGTCGACCAGTTCGTGGCCAAGGCCGCGGAGAACGGGATGGACGTCTTCCGGGTCTTCGACGCGCTCAACGACCCGCGCAACCTTGAGCAGGCGATGGCGGCCGTGAAGCGCTCCGGCAAGCACGCGCAAGGCACGATCTGCTACACCACGTCGCCCCTGCACACCGTCGACGGCTACGTGAAACTGGCCCGCCAGCTGCGTGACATGGGGGCCGACTCCCTCGCGCTGAAGGATATGGCGGCCCTGCTCAAGCCCCAACCTGCCTTCGACATCGTGAGCGCGATCAAGTCCGAGTTGCCGGACATGCAGATCAACATCCACTGTCACGCCACGACCGGGGTCACGCTGGTCTCGCTGATGAAGGCGATCGAGGCCGGCGTGGACGTCGTGGACACCGCGATCAGCTCGATGTCGCTCGGCCCCGGCCACAACCCGACCGAGTCGCTCCAGGAGATGCTGGAGGGGACCGGTTTCGTCGCCGACCTCGACAAGGAGCTGCTGCGGCGAGTGAAGGACCACTTCGCAGGCGTCAAGCCGAAGTACAGCCACTTCATGAGCTCGTTCACGGTCGACACCGACATCTTCGACAGCCAGATCCCCGGCGGGATGATCTCCAACATGGAGGCCCAGCTCAAGCAGCAGGGCGCGGGCGACAAGCTGCGCGAGGTGCTCGAGGAGGTGCCCCGGGTGCGCGAGGCCGCCGGCTACCCGCCGCTGGTCACGCCTTCCAGCCAGATCGTCGGCACCCAGGCCGTCTTCAACGTGCTGATGGGCCCCTACAAGGTCCTGACCGCCGAGTTCGCCGACCTCATGCTCGGCTACTACGGGCACAACATCGGCGAGTACGACCCCGAGGTGGTCGCCAAGGCCAAGGAACAGACCGGCAAGGAGCCGATCACCTGCCGACCCGCGGACCTGATCGCCGCTGAGTGGGACGAACTCAAGGCCGAGGCCTCCGGTGTGGACGGCTTCAACGGGACGGACGAGGACGTCCTGACGTACGCGATGTTCCCGAAGGTGGCGGGCGGCTTCTTCGCCTCCCGTCCGCAGGGGCCCAAGTCCGTGGCGAAGGACCCCGACGAGCTCGCGGCCGAGCAGGCCGCGGCCCACGCGGGCGGCAACGGTGGTCCGGTCCGGGGACCGATCAAGTACGAGATCACCGTGGACGGCCGCACCCACTCCGTTGCGGTGAAGCCCGGCTGACCCCCACACCCACGACCACACCTTCCCCCACCACGGAGGATCGACACCCATGCCCGGTCAGCGCAAGTCGATGGCACAGCGCATCCAGGAGTTGCGCGAGCGTCGCACCACCGTCGAGGCCGGTGGCGGCGAGAAGCGGCACGCCAAGCAACACGCCCAGGGCAAGCTCACCGCGCGGGAGCGGATCGATCACCTGCTCGACCCGGGCACGATGGAGGAGATCGGGCTCTTCGCCACGCACCGTACGACGCTGTTCGGCATGGACGAGGCGGTCATGCCCGCGGACGGTGTCGTGACGGGCACCGGCAGCGTCCTCGGCCGCCCGATCCACTTCGCCAGCCAGGATTTCTCGGTGGCGGGTGGCTCGGCGGGCGAGATGCACTCGGTCAAGGTCGCGAACTCCATGGAGGCCGCCATGGAGAACGGCACGCCGTTCGTCTTCATCAACGACTCCGGCGGCGCCCGCGTCCAGGAGGGCATCGACTCCCTGTCCGGCTACGGCAAGGTCTTTTATCAGAACGTGGCCCTCTCCGGCGTCGTCCCGCAGATCTCGATCATCGCCGGGCCCTGCGCAGGTGGGGCGGTCTACTCCCCCGCGCTCACGGACTTCATCATCCAGACCGAGAAGGCCCGGATGTTCATCACCGGCCCGGACGTGATCCGCGAGGTGACCGGCGAGAACGTGACCGCAGAGGCGTTGGGCGGCCCACACGCCCAGATGACCCAGTCGGGCGTGACCCACTTCGTGGCCCAGGACGACGAGCAGGCGCTGCTGATCGCCAAGAAGCTGCTGAGCTTCCTGCCGAGCAACAACACCGAGGACGCGCCGTTCGTCCCGGGGCACGACACGGTGGAGCCCGACGAGGCGCTCGACCACATCATCCCCGAGGACCCCAAGAAGGCGTACGACGTGCGCGAGGTCATCCTGCGCATCGTCGACGCCCAGGACTTCCTGGAGGTCCAGGCCGGATTCGCCCCGAACATGGTGATCGGTTTCGGACGGATCACCGGGCATACGGTCGGGATCATCGCCAACCAGTGCAACCAGATGTCCGGCGTGCTCGACATCAACTCCTCCGACAAGGCGGCGCGGTTCATCCGCTTCTGCAACGCGTTCAACATCCCCCTCGTCACGCTGGTGGACGTGCCGGGCTTCCTGCCGGGGGTCCAGCAGGAGTACGGCGGGATCATCCGGCACGGCGCCAAGATGCTGTTCGCCTACTCGGCCGCGACCGTCCCGAAGGTCACCGTCGTGCTGCGGAAGGCGTACGGCGGCGCGTACCTGGCCATGTGTGGCAAGGACCTCGGCGCAGACCGGGTCCTGGCCTGGCCGACGGCGGAGATCGCCGTGATGGGCGCCGAGGGCGCGGCGGGCGTCGTGTTCCGCCGCGAGATCGCCGAGGCGGAGGACCCGGCGGCCAAGCGCGCCGAGCTGGTCGACCTCTACCATGAGACATTCGCCACCCCGTACGTCGCCGCGGGCCGTGGACTGGTCGACGACATCATCGTGCCCTCCGAGACCCGTATGCGCGTCGCCCGCGCGCTCGAGATGCTCGCCAACAAGCGGGACCAACGCCCCCCCAAGAAGCACGGTCTGATCCCCCTCTAAAGAGGCAGCTGCCGCATCGGGCGCGGGAGCACCCCCGCCCGGTGGCCAGGTCGATCGCCAGGAAGGAAACGACATGGGTGACACCACCCCCGGCTCCCAGGCCGGCGTGGAGGAGCTCCGCGCGCAGGTGGCCGAGCTCACCGAGCGTCTCGCAGAGCTCGAACGGCGGATGGACACCTTCCACCCCGCCGGCGAGGTGCCCGGGGACGTCCTCCTCGCGATCAGCGCGGCCTGCGCCGCCTACCTGGGCCACCGCGCGAAGGTCAAGCACGTCCACATGCACCGCCAGTCCCAGTGGACGCGGCAGGGTCGCTCGATGGTCCAGAACTCCCACGTGGTCCGCTAGGAGAGGCAGACATGAAGCTCAAGGTGAGCGTGAATGGCATCGACTACGACGTCGAGGTCGAGGTCGAGGAGGAGCGCGCCCCCGACATCGGCTCGATCCTCCTCGGAGGCACCTCCGCCTACGGCATCACCCCCACCGCCGCCAAGGCGCCCGCGACGTCCAGCAACGCCTTGACCGCGCCGATCTCGGGCACGGTCGTGAAGATCCTCGTCGCGGAGGGCGCTTCCGTGAAGGCCGGAGACACCGTGCTGGTCCTCGAGGCCATGAAGATGGAGACCGAGATCACCGCTCCCGCCGACGGCACGGTGGCCCGCATCGACGTCGCCGTGGGCGACGCCGTCCAAGGCGGTCAGCCGCTCGTGGAGTGGGCGGCCTGAGCCGCCGGGCTCGCGCTACGCGCTCACTCCTCGCCCCGCTCCGTACCCTCCCGCCGCGGGCAGCGGGGCTCGCTACGCACTCACTCCTCGCCCCGCTCCTGGGCGCGCTTCCAGCGGATCCCCGCCTCCAGGAAGGGATCGATGTCGCCGTCGAACACCCCCGAGGTGTTGCCGACCTCGTGCTCGGTGCGTAGGTCCTTCACCATCTGGTAAGGGTGCAACACGTAACTGCGCATCTGGTCGCCCCACGACGCGGTGATCGTCCCGGCCAACTCCTTCTTGGCGGCGGCCTCCTCCTCCTGGCGCAGCAGGAGCAGCCGCGACTGCAACACCCGCAGCGCCGCCGCGCGGTTCTGGATCTGCGACTTCTCGTTCTGCATCGACACCACGATCCCCGTC
>CAKUSI010000217.1 GCA_934678955.1 uncultured Austwickia sp.
GACGAGAACCACGACTTCTTCTCAGGATCGGGCTCTTCGTACGTCATCGGCAAGGCTGTTGCTACCGAGGACGAGGATTGGGACTTCTGAGTCGTTGATGTAGCCCCAGGCCCGTGAGGGCTGATGAGAGGCCCGGAACTGCAGGATTCTGCAGTTCCGGGCCTCTTTTCATGCCACCTCCTGATGAACAGAGGAGGACGGAAATGCACATCAGTATCCAGTCGGAGTGGCACGGAGGTGGCACGGGCGCACCTGCCAGACCAGAGCGGGGTGGGTTCCCGGACGGAAAGCAGGTTCGAGAGGTCACCGAGGCCGTGCCACAACGTGCCAGCGAGGACGTTTCAGGCTCGCTCGGAACCGCAGAATCATGCGGATCTGGGCTGATCCAGGTGCCTAGTGGCACGAAGTGGCACGACCGTCCGCAACAGTCCGTTTGCGGCCACGGGAGGGCATGATGAGCGTCACGGAGCAGAAGAGGCCAACTACAAAGCGTGAGACCTGGGGAAGCCTGCGAAAGCTCCCTTCGGGGCGATGGCAGGCTCGCTATCCGGCGCCTGACGGGGAGATTTACACTGCGCGAACCGACGACGACAAACCGCTGACGTTCCTTACCAAGACGGATGCTCGCACCTGGCTCGCAGGCGCTCACACGAAGATTGCTCGCGGCGACTGGCAGCCTCCGTCCGCAGTGGCTGCACGTCGTCGCGCGGAAGCAGCTGCGGATCAGGCGCGCGCGGTCGGGTTCTCGGAGTACTCGGAGCGTTGGCTTGCAATGATCCGCACGGAGCCGAACCGCAGCGGTAAGAAGCGTGCCGTCGGCACCGTCCGCTCTTACCAGAGCAAAGTCACGGGCTATCTGGTGCCAGAGTTCGAGAACACTCCAATCCGTGACATCGACGAGGCCCGGATTCGCGTCATGACAGAACGCCTCGACAAGATCCCATCGCCGTTGAATCCGAGGTCGAAGTTCAACGGCGTCACGCGTCCGGTCTTGATCGTATTGATGATGATCTTGCGACAGGCGGCACGGGACGGCATCACTCCTGCGGCTCCGAACGTCTCGATTCCACGTCAAGAGCCGGTGCGACACGATGCCGACCACGATGCCAGCGAGGACGTGATCGCACCCGAACAGGTTGAAGCTTTGTATGCGGCGGCACCCCCTGAGTGGTCGATCATGGTGCTGCTGGCCGCGTGGTGCCAGTTGCGGCGAGGCGAGTGCCTCGGACTCCAACGCCGAGACGTTGAATGGTACCCAGACGGGAGCGCCACGCTGCACGTACGTCGACAGCTGAACGCGAACACCGGGGACTACACAGATCTGAAGAGCGACGCAGGCAAGCGATCGCTCAGCGTCCCAGATCTGATGGTTGATCGCCTGCGCGAGCACCTTCTGTCGCGCGTCGCGCCGGAGGCCAAAGCGCCCTTGGTGCCGGCAAGCCCTCGCGGAAGCATGCCCCTTTCCAACACTCGCTGGGGGTTCATCTGGGGTGACGTCCGTGACAACGTCGCTGGGCTGCCCCCAAGGTTTCGCTTCCACGATCTGCGCCACACCGGTCTGACGCTGTTCGCTCAAGAGGGTGCCACGTTGGCTGAGCTGATGCGTCGGGGCGGGCACTCGGATATGAGGATCGTGTTGCGATACCAGCACGCCACGATGACGAGAGATCGAGAACTCGCCTGTCGAATGAGTCGCCGTGTCGAGGCTGCCATCACCTCCGCACTGCCTGAGAACGGTAGTAGCGGTGCGGCCCGGGATTCGTGAAGGGCACCTATGGGATGAACCCATGTGACGACAGAGAAGGAGAGGTGTTGACATGGTTCGTCAATCTCGAACAAAAGTGCCCGTCGAGAACCTGGTCCCGTTGGCAGAGGCCGCGGTGAGATTCGGGGTGTCCGTGAAGACGCTACGCCGGCGGATCTCGGACGGCACGGTTACTGGGTACCGTGTGGGACGCCTGATCCGAGTCGACATGAAGGAGCTGGAAGAACGATTGCTGGTCGAGATTCCATCGACGCGATAGAAGTGAAAAGGGAGGAACGGTCCTGGCGGACGTTCCTCCCTTTCGTGTTGGCCGGGAGTCCAACCACGGGTGCCGGCCGGGATCATTGAGACTTCGAACCCTTTGCGGCCGCGACCGCGGCGGCGATCGTTTCCTCTTCGATCTGGGCGCGACGGGCGGCGTCGGCAGAGACGAACGTGATGAAGTCAGCGTCCCGATCCGGGATTACCTCATCCTCAATCGGTGCCTGCGCAACCTCACCAGGCCAGGTGGTCTGCCGAGTTGGCCGGTCGCGATCCAGGCGGGTGCCGCAGGTGGCCACCCATTCGCGGAGCCGTTCGCGGGCGAGCGCGAAATCGGTGTGCCACGCGATCGGCCCCGACCCGTCCTGTTCGGGGTCGTAGCTGCACAGCCAATGCGTGTGCAGCGCAGAGAGCTCCCAGACGAGTTCGGGATGCCGATGCCAGAACGGCGGCACTACCGACGCGGGCAGCCCATAGGTCTCGCGGAGCTGGTTCACCCACTGGTTCAGATCGAGCCATTCTTGTTCGGCTTCGTGCGAGCGCAGGAGATGCCAGTTGATCGGCTTCGGGGTGATCGGCAGAGAGACAGTGCTGAGCGGGTCAGTGCCGTCGTCCTCCTCCTCGAGTTCTTCGGGGTCGAAGCCTTCCTCGTCGGCGGGCGCGTCGATGTTCATGGCGGGGTCCCCTTCCCGGTTCACATGGCCCTGGCGAACACCGGCGACGTGCTCCGCTCAGTGCCTCGGGCAGCGGTGCTGGTGCGTTCGACGGTTCGGCTGGCGCGCTGGCTGCGATCCATCGTGAAGGTGGTGCGGGCGGCGTCGGGGGCGATCTTCGAGACGATGAACTGCTCGATCTCGGTCGGCACACCGTCTCGCTCGATGGTTCGGCGATTCACGCGCCCCTCGGCGACGAAGTTGTCGTGCTTCTGCAGCGTCGACAGTGCGCGCACGGCGCTCTCCCCGAACGCGACGAGGTCATGGAACGAGGGTTCGAGCTCCGTGAATGTGCCGTCCTCCTCACGCCGGTAGCGGGGCTTGCCCACGCGGGCGAACATGCGCGGCACCCCGCTCTTCGTGGACGAGGGATGCGGGGTGGTTGCGATGAACCCTGACAACGAGGTCTTGGTCGGGATCGACACGATTTCGCCTCCTGCTTCACGGCCGCGCCCATCACGGCTCTACGAAACAGGTGCACCTTCTCTGCCTGACGGATCGTCCGCGCCCGGCTGGGTGTTGGCCTGCCGGTAATGGAGTTTTGCTTCGACCGCGCGGCGGTCGGCTACGAGTTGTTTCCCGTCGGCGCGCTGGTTCCAGGAGCGCAGGCGTGCCACGATCGGCGGTGCCGCGCGCAGCAGCACGAGGCCGGTGCCGAACGGGAGTCGGCGGATCGCGTCGGGCGGCATGATCGGTACGCGGCGGATCGAGCGTTGCGCGGAGCGGGTGCCGTGGTCGCCGACGGTGGTGGAGTCGGTGATCTCATCGCGTTCCCCAATCAGGGTTGAGAGGTCTTGGAGGTCGCGGCTGTTGGAGGCGCCGCCGAGGACGATCTTCACGATCGCGGCATCCCAGATCGCGGAGGCCGCGTGCTCCGACCACTGCTCCCGCGCCTGCGCAAGCGACTGCAAGACCGGCATGGTCGTGATCCCTGTGCCGCCGCCTTCGGCCATGAGCGTCGGCAACGACGGCAACGGGCTGAGGTTCGCGACCTCGTCCAAGCAGAGCAGCAGGGGCGGATCGAGTCGTGCGCCTGCGGAGCGTGCGGCGAGGCGGCGGGCTGCCTCGACTACGTCTTCGATGAGCGCTGCGACCAGCGGGGCGCTGTTGTTCGCCCCGGCCGCGGTCGCCAGCAGGTACAGGGTGCCCTTCTTCGCGAGGAAGTCTTCGGGGTTGAATACCTCGTCGGGGCCGGGGGTGACGGCATCGAGCACGCGGGGGTCGGCGAGGGCGGCGAGGGCGAGGGAGACGCCCTGCCAGATCGAATCCCTGGTACGCGGGTCCGCGTCGATCATCGCCTGCAACGCCTCCGCCCACCCGCCCGCGGCTTGCGGGTGGGTGGCGAGGATCGATACGGCGTCGCCGGCGGCTGCGGGGTCGAGCGTCCACCGGAACAGGTCGGCGGGCTGCCGCTGGTCGAGGGCGGCGGCGTGGAGCAGACATTGGAGCGCAACACGGGTTTTCGCTTCCCAGAAGTCTCCGCCCTCGACCCCGCCTTTCCCGAGCCCGGTGGCGGAGGCGAGCCCTGCGGCGCGAATCATCGCGGTGAGGGGATCGGTGCAGCCTCTGACGGGCGACCAGCGGAGCCCGGCGGGGATGCCGTCGGCGAGGTGCTGCGGATCGAACACCGCCACCGGCCCCACCTTATCCCTGGCCCGGATCGTGGCGGTCACGTTGTCCGGACGAGTGGACGTGGTGACGACCGCGCCGGGGGCGGTGAGGATCGAGTTGATGACGATGTGCACGCCCTTCCCGGAGCGGGGCGGCCCGATCAGCAGGATCGAGTCTTCGACCGACGCCCACACCTCGACCCCGCGCGACACCCCGAGCCGGTACCCGACCTCTGAAGGCTCAGGGTTCTCGAGCGACGGGCGCAGGTTCCCCGCCCGAGCCAGGAGCGCGCGCGGAGATCCCGCTTTCGCGACTTCGGCGCGGGTGGCGATCCCGGCGATCCGGTACGGGTCCATCGCCTGCCGGCGGCCGTGCTGCCGGATCGCCGTCCACCCCCGCCAGGCCGCAGCCCCGGCGGTGAAGATCATGGTGCCGGCGATGACCCAGTACACGACCGGGTTCAGGCCCGGCGCGCCGAGTGCGGCGCCAGGGGCGCCGGGGTGCAGGAGCACCCCGGCCCCGGCGCCGAACCCGGTATCGGGTTGCGGGGTGCCGGTGAGGAACGCGGTGACACTGCCCGCAGCCCGGAGGATCACCGCGATGACGGCGAGGGTGGCGAGCCCTACGAGGGCGGCGTTGGTGAGTTCGTCGCCGAGGCTCCCCGTCGGGCGGATCGGGGAGGTCACTGCGGTGCCCCGATGCAGACGGTGGCAGAGATCCGGCCGAGGAGAATCACTTCATTGGTGGGCGCGTGGTCGAGGTAGCGGGAATCGATCAGGGCGCGGGCGATGCCGTCGGGCCCTGTCTCGGTGTGCGCGATGACGATCGCGACCGCGACATCCTCGCCCGGCACCATCCCCGACCCCGCGAACTGCACCAGACGCGGCACCACCGGCACCGGCACCGCGGCCACGGGCGGAACCTGTTGCACCGGCTGCGCCTCTGGTTGTGGGGTGCGGCGCGGGCGCGGGGTGTAGAAGTCGGTCATCGTGCGGCCGTCGGTTTCGATGACGTCGACGCGGATCGTGCAGTCGGTCTGCTCGCGGATCGCGTCCACGATCGCCGGGAACGATCCCCGCCGCCACGGCGGGGAGAACTCCGGCGGCAGAAACGGCGCCCCGTCGACCGTGACGGCCAGGGTGCCGTCCTCGGCGACGACGATGCGCACCATCACCACGGACGGATCAGCAGGGTTCGAGCGATCACGCTTCGACATACAGGGTCTCCTTCATAAGACGGGCAGGCAGAGATCGGCCCGAGGCAAGGGGTGCCATCGGGCCGGAAGACACACACCCAGGACGGCGCGACGTGGATGGCAGTGATGAGCGCCGGGGTTCAGAGCGCTGGCCGGCCCGCGCCGCGGCCTGGGTCTGGGGCGGTGCGGCGGGCGGCCGACTGATATGCCGGCGGGAGCTGGTACGCCGCTGGCGTCGGGTCGAGCATCGCTTCGACATCTCCGACGCTCGTGGTGACTTCTGCGAGGCCTTCGGCGAGGAGCCGGTGGCAGCCGGCTGAGTTCGCGGAGGTGATCGGCCCAGGGATCGCGCCGAGCTGGCGGCCGAGTTCGTAGGCGGCGACCGCGACCCGGAGGCTTCCCGACCGTGCCCCGGCTTCCGGGATCACCGTCGCGGCGGAGAGGGCAGCGAGCAGACGCGAACGTGCCTCGAACCGGCCCTTCGTCGGCGCATATCCTGGCGCGGCCTCGGAAAGGAGGAGGCCACCCTGATCGGTGATGCGGCGGAACAGGTCATCGTGCGCCTGCGGATACGGCCGATCCAGGCCACCCGCGAGCACCGCGATCGTAGATGCCGAACGCGCAGTGAGGGCGGCGCGGTGGGCTTCGGCGTCGATGCCGTAGGCGCCGCCCGAGACGAGGATGCGCGGCGACGCTGCGAGCTGCCACGCGAACTCACGAGTGACCTGCACCCCATAGCCGGTGGCGGCGCGGGCGCCGGTGATCGTCACCCGGGACGAGAGCGAGGCGGTGAGCAGTTCCGGGTTGCCCTTCGCCCACAGCGCCAGCGGTGCGGCGTGGCCGAGGTCTGCGAGGGCTGTGGGCCAGCCGGGGCGGTGCGGGGTGAGGATGCGCAGGCCGTGGCGCTCGGTCAGGCCGAGCAGCTCATCTGTGAGC
>CAKUSI010000218.1 GCA_934678955.1 uncultured Austwickia sp.
AGCCGCCTATGGGCCTGTCAGGGGAACAAGGAAGGCCGTGGTGTCGCCGAGCCCTGCCGGGCACGGCCCTTTCGGGCGCGGGTTGCGCCGGTCCTCATCCTCCCCAGCGGGGGCTTGCTCTGCGACCGAATTCCAGAAGGTTCTTACCGTCCGGCGACGATTGTCGTCCGGCGTTCGGCGCCGGACGACCGTTCGTCGTCGGGGCCATTCTTATCCCGGTAGGCCCGGCCGTGGCGACCGAGCGCGCGGCCTCTTGAAAGGAGACCGACTGTTCGGTCGGCGGGTGACCAGGCGTTCAGGGCGTTGAACGGACGACTTGAACGCCCCCTCGGGTGGCTTGCTCAGGACGAATGTCCAGTGGTCGATAGGTGGTGACAGGGCAGGTCACCCGGTGGCTCCGGGTGAGACCGGAGGAGAGCGTCATGCGACGGACACAGGAAGGCTGTTACCGCATCAAGGGTGCTCGGACGGGTCGGACATACGTCATCCGACGTCGCCCGACCCGCCGACTCGGCTGGATGGTCGAGACGGGCTCGGGCGCCTGGTACAAGGAGTTCGCCTCCTTGCCACATGCCCGCGCCTGGGTCATGGAGAACTGACGTCGACGACAGGCGTCGGCATCACGTGTCTGCAGCGTCGCGCGGTGAGCTCAACGCAGCGTCGCAGCGGCTTCGAGGATCGTCCATGCCTGTAGCTGGGGCGTGAGCTCCAGCGGGGCGCCGGCGCCTCGCCAGGCCGCGGCCGGAGTGGCCGGGTCCGGGGAGAAGACCGGCGTCGCATCTGCCGGGCCGCGGGGTATGCGCCCGGCCCACAGGGCGTCGGCCGTGCCGTCGACGAGTCCGGCCGCAGCGGCGCGAGCCTCCTCGTCCAGCCGGCCGTCGCGAGCCGCGAGAGCCAGATATCGGCAGAGGATGCCCGTGAAGAGGCCGCCGTCGCCGTCTCCGTGGGCGCGGAGCACGGGGGCCTGGTGGGCGGAGCGCTGGGTTGCGTCGACGATATGGATGAGCTCGGCCGCCCGCGTCAGGTGCTCCGGGTCGCCGACCTCGAGCAACGCGCCCAGTGTGACGCCCTGGTTGTAGGTGTAGATCGTGTCGTCCCGGTGGCCGTCCACGAACAGGGAGTCCAGGATGAGACCCGTCTCGGGGTCGCGCATGGTCCCCTCGATCCAGGCCAGCAGCGCGCGGGCTCGGGCCCGGTCGCCGCGCCGCGCGAAGTGGATGGCCGCGGGGCCGGAGGCGGGCACGTTCTTGCGGTCCCGCCCGACGGTCCAGAACACGCCGCCGCCGAGGTCGTCGGTGTCGCCCTGCCGCAGCACGTCGGTGAGCCGGCCGACGGCGCGGGCGCTCCAGCGGTCGGGTGGGAGACCGGCGTCCGCGGCGAGCGCGGCGAGCCTGTCAGCGGCCATGGCGAGCCAGGCCATGTCGTCGTAGTAGGAGTTGCGCCACCGGCCGCCGTTGCGCAGCCAGATCGTGCGGAGGAGCCTGCGGCCCCGCACCGCCCAGCCGGCCGCCCCGGAGCGCTGGCCGACGCGCAGACGGCGTCGCCCGACGTCCACGACGGCGTCGAGGTAGTGGGCCTGCCACCAGTAGTTCCAGTGCGCCTCCACCACTCGCGCGCCGGGGCGCACGCAGCGGGCGAGGTGGGTGCCCGGCACTGAGAGGAGCGAGCCGCCGAAGATCGAGGCGATGGAGCGGGCGGCGATCTCCGCGCGGACGTGGGAGGGGTGCGGCCCGTGCGCCGCCGGGTCGGTCAGCGAGGGGTCGGTCGACGAGTGGTCTGTTGGCGGGGGAGGTGGAGCGCTCACTCGAGTCAGCCTGCCGCATCCGTCCTACCCGCGTCATCGGTGCGGGCGGCACGGACACGTTCTTCGCAGTGAGCGCTTTTGCCGGGCAGGACGATTCGCGTCACAAGGCTCAGGTTCTCGCGCGTGCGTCCGTAACAGGGAGTGTGAGTGGACTGCGTCGCGACATCGCCGAGGCGGCATCGAGGATGACCGTCACGTTCGGCACGCGGTCCGCCATGCGCGAACTCGCCGAGGAACTCGCGGAGGGCGAGGTGGTGATCGAGCTGGCCGCGTGCGCGTACGCCGGTGCTGCCGGCCTCGTGGCGCTCACCAGCGATCGGATCCTCGCGATCCGCGACGATTACAGCAAGCACCAGGTCCAGTTCGCGCGGATTGCCGAGGTGGCCTGGATCGATTACCTGCCGACCGTGCACGACGGTTTCGCGGTCTTCACCGCCACCGGCCGTCTGGTGGTACGCAAGATGCGCCGCGCCGATGGCGACCGACTCGTCGACGCTCTCCTCGAGCGCGCGCCCCACATCGCGATCCGACCCACGGCGGCGCCCGCGACCCCTGCCACGGCGGCAAGTCCGGCCGCTGCGCCGGTGCCGCCTCGCCCGCAGTGGGGTCGCCACCGCAAGCCGGTCCAGGACGGGCCCGAGGCGCTGGCAGCGGCCGATGCCCAGGGGGAGGCGGCCCGCGCCGCCGCCCAGGCGCCGCAGGACCGCACGGAGACGGCCACCCCGTCAAAGACCCCCCGCGCCGACCGTGGATCGGCCCTCGGGGACGCCACGGGGACCGCCCCTGGGACCGTCCCCGCCGCAGCGGACGTTGTGGCGACGGAGACGGCACCGCCCGAGCAGGCCGCGACCGCCGCGGCAGCGCCCGGCGCGCCGCGCCAGGTCACCGACAAGGAGATCCTGCTCGGGGTCCTCGCCGACCTGCACGCCCAGGGCGTCCTCAGCGCCGAGGAATTCTCGGCCAAGGTGCGCCAGATCGTCACCCCGGACTGAGGCTCGCGCCGACCCCCTGCGCACGTACGCTGGGCGAGCCGCCGCCGCGCGGCGTTGGTGATCGCTCGGCGAGGAGGGGCGCTCGTGTCGGAGGGACCGATGGTGCCCGGCACCCCGGCCGCCCTGCGGTTCAGCAAGTACGACGGGAGCCCGCACTGGCAGTACGACCTGCTGGTGCTCGGAACGGATTCGTACGGGGTGTGGCTGGGTGGTTGGCCGGGGGACTTGTGCGCCAAGCCCGGCCGCGTCATCGATCCCGGGGTCCACTGGACGACGCTCATCCCGCACGCGGGCGACTGGGTCGCCACCCTGAACGAGCCCGGGGGGCCCCTGATGGCGGCGCTCTACGTGGACATCACGGATCGGCCCCGCTGGTCGCGCGACGACGAGGGCTGGACGATGCGCGCCGTCGACCTGGACCTGGACGTCATACGTCGCTTCACGGGTGAGACATACATCGCCGATGAGGACGAATTCGAGGAGAACGCGGCCCGCTGGTCCTACCCGCGCGAGGTGGTGGCGCGCTCCCGCGCCACGGCCGACGAGATCTACGAGGCCATGCTCGCGAGGCGGGAACCCTTCGGCGCCGTCGGGCTCGCGTGGCTGGATCGCGCGCGCTCGACCACTCGCTCCGCTCTCGAGGCCCAGGCCCGGGCGAGTGGGTCCCCGGGTCCGACGGAGGCTACTCGGTGATCCGCGGGCCGAGCGAGCCGACGCCGCGGAGACCGATGTAGCGAGCCGAGGCCCAGCGCGTGGACGCTCGCCGCTGCGTCGCGGGCTCGACCGTCTGGCGGGGCCCGTGCGGCGGAACCTGAGCCGGGGCGTCGTCTGCGAGGGCGGACAGTGGGCTGGTCTGCTGCGTGGTCGTCATGGTCACGACCGTATGAATCCTCGCGCCGTCGGGCACCGGCGACGATCACCCACATCCCGGGCGCCGAGTACCCAGATCTCGGCAGGGCGCGTGGTGCGGATGGGCTCCGCAGCGAGCGGGCTGGGGCACCCGCAGCGAAAGGGCCGACACGCACGCGGCGTGCCGGCCCTTCGTACGGCGGCGAACTCCTGTCGTCCCGGCGCGCGCTCAGCGGTATCGGCTGAGCTCGTGGAAGAATCCGTCCACGTGCTGCAGTTCGCTGGTGCGAGCGACCTCGTCGTAGACGAACAGCCCGACCGCGAGGTCCAGGACGCCCAGCCCGAAGGGCGAGAACACGACCGTGCGATCGGCGGGGACGGCGACGCGCCCACGCATCACGTCGTCGAGCGTCCCCGCCACGAAGTCGCGGTTTCCCGTCTGCTGCTCGACCAGGTGGGGGGAGGTGTCCGCCCGGAGGCAGTGGTCGACGTCGTCGACCACGTTGACCGCGCCCAGCAACACGGACGGGGCCAGATCCCGCAGCGAAATGTGCAGCACTACGGGATGGTGGGCGAAGACCCCCGGGTCGCTCACGTAGGGCGTGGCCGCGACGGTGGCGAAGACCACGAGGTCGCTGGCGGCGATCAGGGACTCCGCGCAGTCGTGGGCGCGCAGTCGCGCGGCCCCGGATCGGGGCGCCACCGAGTCGCAGAACCGCGCGGAGCTGGTCGCGGAGAGGTCGTGGATGCCGATCTCGTCGAACTCCCAGCCGGTCGCCGTCAGGAACTGGTGGATGTAGCGGGCGATGAGCCCGGCCCCGACGAACCCGAAGCGGCGCGGGCGCGTCCGGGTCCGGGTGAGGTGGTCGGCCGCGAGGGCGGCGGACGCCGCGGTCCGCGTGGCGCTGATGATCGACCCCTCGAGACAGGCGAACGGGTATCCGGTGTCATGGTCGTTGAGCAGCAGCAGCGCGGAGGCCCGGGGGAGGTCGTACTCGGTGTTGCCCGGGAAGCTTGCCACCCACTTGAGCCCGTCGACCCGGAACCGCCCCCCGAGTGAGGCGGGCAACGCGATGATGCGCGAGGCGGGTCGGTCGGGGAAGCGAAGAAAGTACGAGGGCGGGTTGACGCTGTCCCCGTCACCGTGGATGGCGTAGGTGTCGGCGACGACGTCGACGATGTCGGCCTCGCGCCCGGCCAGGATCTGGTCGACCTGCACGCCCGAGATCAGCGCGAAGCGGGGCGGGAAGTCCGATCGGCGCTCCGCGGGACGCTCCAGCCGTAGATGGATGGTCATCGCGTGCTCACTTCCGGGTGGGTGGGGCTGGTGGTGAGAATGGATGGCGACGCGGGGGACCGGAGGTCGTGCACCTCGTCGGTCAGCCCGACCACGATCTCCCGGTCGCCGACGTACGCCTCGCGGCTGTGCGCCGTGCGGATGTTGTCGACGATCATCAGGTCGCCGGGACGCCACGGCTCGCGCAGGGTGTGCGCCTCGTACGTCGCGTTGAGCAGTTCCACGATCTCCGGCCCGATGGGTTCCCCGTCGCCGAAGCAGGTCGTGAAGGGCAGGCCGTCCGGCCCGTAGCAGTCGAGCAGGAACTCGCGGGCCTCGGGGTCCAGGGTCCACTCGCTGAGGAAGGCCACCTGGTTGAACCAGCAGGCCCGGCCCGTCACGGGGTGGGCGACGACCGCGCTCCGGCGCTGGCGCGTGACGAGCCCCCCGTCGTCGTCCCAGCGGGCGTCGATGGCGTGGGCGCGGCAATAGGCGTCCACCTCTAACGGGTCTTCGGTGCCGAACGCGTCGGCGATGCTCGCCCCGACGTCCTCCCCGAAGCGGCGGACGAGCATCCACCCCAACCGTTCGAAACGGGTCACGAGCTGCGCGGGCAGGGCCGCCAGGACGGCGGCGCCGTCGGCGAGTCCGGTGACCCCTCCGCTGGCGGGAGCCCGCAGGCAGGCGAACAGGAGCGTGCCGGGCGGCGTATCCGAGTAGCTCAGCTCGTGGTGCATGCACATGGGTTGCCCCGGCGGCCAGGCCGACGACGAGTAGAGGCCGCCGCCGTACGGGACGCGCGGGGCGAACGCCTCCCGCTCCCGCAGCAGCCCGCTCCCCAGGACGCCGAAGACCTCGGCGATCTCGTCGGGGTCGGACAAGCCCAGCCCGCGCACCAGCACCGCGCCGTACGTCTGCACGGTGGATCGCAGCGCGTCGTGGTGTGCGTCGACCCATCGGGTGGGGGAGCCCGAGAGGGATCTGCGGGCGTCGACGGTGAGCAACGGCGGTCGGTCGGTGGACAGGGCGAGCGCCGGGGGCGCCGACCGGATGGCGAAGGCCATGTCGGATCTCCTTGGATGTCGTGGAGTATCTGCGTACGGGCGCCGCGGCACCTCAGGCGGCCGGGCTGGACGCGGCGTCGAGCAGGCGGGCGAGGTCCGCCAGCACCGGGTGGTCCCGCAGCTCGCGGAGGGTGACCTTGCGGTCGAGCGCGATCGCGAGCTTGACGGCAGCCAGCGAGTTTCCGCCGCTGTCGAAGAAGTGGTCCCGGGCGCTCACCGTCCCGACGGGGACGCCGAGCACGCTCGCCCAGGCCGCGGCGATCCGCTGCTCCGCCGGGGAGAGAGCGGTCTGCGCCTCCGGAGTTCGGTGCCTCTCGGGCGAGCCGTCGAGGCCAACCGCGAGCGCCAGGAGGGCGGCCCGGTCGGTCTTGCCGTTGGCGGTCAGCGGCAGTCGCGGCCGGTGGTGCAGGTCGTGCGGCACCATGTAGGACGGCAGTCTCTCCCGGAGGAACGCGCGGAGGGTCTCGG
>CAKUSI010000219.1 GCA_934678955.1 uncultured Austwickia sp.
ACTTGATGAACGCGCTGGCCACGTCGTAATGCTGATCCCCCGCCCGGTCGTACCGCACCGCCGCCTGCGCCACCGCGGCCTCGACGTCGGCCAGCGTGACCGCCTGCGGGTCCTCGCGCGTCGGCTCCCCGGTCCCGGCCGCCCGGTGCTCCAAGGCCACGCCCGCCCCCGCCTCCAGGGCGGTCAGCGCGCGCCGGGCGTCGCCCCCGGCCATCCGTACGAGGTGGTCGCGGGCGTCGTCGGCCAGGGTGAAGGCCCCGGCCAGCCCCCGATCGTCCTCGAGCGCGTCGTCGATCACCGCGACGATGTCCTCGTCGGCCAAGGAGCTCAGGGTAACCAGCAGAGAGCGGGACAGCAGCGGCGCGATCACGCTGAACGACGGGTTCTCGGTCGTGGCGGCCACGAGGATGACCTGCCGGTTCTCGACGCCCGGCAAGAGCGCGTCCTGCTGGGCCTTCGTGAACCGGTGGATCTCGTCGAGGAAGAGCACGGTGGACCGGCCGAAGAGCGACCGGTCCCGCGCCGCCTCGTCCATGACGCGGCGCACGTCCTTCACTCCCGCGGTGACCGCGGACAGCTCGACGAAGCGGCGGCCGGCGGCGCTGGCGGCGAGGTGGGCGAGGGTGGTCTTGCCGGTGCCGGGCGGCCCCCACAGGATCGCGCTGACCGGGCCGACACCGCTCGACTGATCGCCCGCGATCAACCGCCGCAGCGGGCTGCCGGGGCCCAGCACGGCGGCCTGCCCCCGCACCTCCTCCACCGTGCGCGGCCGCATCCGGACCGCGAGCGGCGCCGGGACTCCCGTGCCCCCGACGCTCCCGGCGTCGCCTCGAGCCTCCCGGCCGGCCGTTGCCCCCGGTCCGGGCGCGTTCGCGTCGGCGAACAGGTCGACGGGCTCCATCTGCTCAGTCTGTCACCCGGCGCCGACAACCCCGGCGCCGACAACCCCGGCGCCGACGACCCCGGCTCCGACGACCCACGCGACGCCGGCGGGACGCGCCGGCGCCACCGGCGGGACGTCAGGACACGGCGACCAGGCGGAGCGAGCGCGGCTTGCCCGCCGCGTCCCAGGCCTGCGCAGCGATGTCGCCGGTGTTCGTGATCTCGACCGCGAGCATCCGCCACCCGGCAGGGAGGTCGGTGGTCACGTCAACGAGCCGGACGGTGCGCCCGCTCTGCCACACGGCGTCGTGCACCTCGGTCGCGCTGTATTGCCAGCCGAGCGCGCGGGCCGAATCGTTGACCGACATCCCCTGGAAGCCGGCCGTCCCCGGCACGAGGTATTCCGGCTGACCCGGGATGTAGCGGTAGGTGCCCTGGTCCCGGTAGCCGATGATGAAGTGTCCCTCCGGAGAGATGGCCCCGCCGACGGACCGCGCCGACGGCGTCGAGAGCAACTGCTCCAGCCCCGGACCGCCGATCGAGGTCGCAGCCAGCCCGGCGCGCTGCCCGACGACCACGTCCGCGTTGGACAGGCCCCACAGATAGAGGTCGACCGTGCTCACGTCCACGAACGTCGGCTCGCCGGTCTGCGGCCACAGGGCCGCATACAGCTGGTATGTCGTCTGGGTGGAGTGGTTGACCCGGCCGAGGATCGTGCCCCGATCGTTGATCGACTGCGGGAACGTGGTGAAGTCGGGCGGGGTGGCCAGGACCGTGGTGGTGCCGTCCTTGGCGATGCGGATCCCGCTCGGCGCCGGCACGCCGGGGCACGTCCCGGTGCCCACGACCTCTTCCGCGGCATTCACGTCCCAGGCGGCGGCGAGACGACATCCGCTCGCGGCTGAAGCGTCGACCCAGCGGGACGTGCCGTCCGGGTAGGAGATGTATCCGCGCGTCACCAAGCCATCCCCGACCTGCAGCGTCACGTTCCCCACGATGAGCCCGGAGCTGGAGGTTCCTCCGACCGAGGAGTCCTGCAGGACCTGCCCAGCGGGGATCTCGGCGGTGGGGTCGATGACGACGGCCCGATAGGAAGGCGCTGTGCCCGCCTGCGGCGGCCCGCTGGATTGCGGGCCGGGCGATGTCGGGGAGGTCGCCGGCACGCTCGTCGGCGGGGCGCTGGCGCCGGGCCCGCCGGGCACCGAGGGAGGCGGCAGCGCCGGACCTGTGGGGATCGCCCGGGGCGACGGCGAGGTGGTCACCGTGGCGGACCCCGTACCGCCTGGATCCGGCGGCGTCACCGCCCAGGCCGCTCCGCTCCCCCCGAGCAGCGCCGCCGTCGCCACCAAGGAAACCCACGAACGACGGGCCCCCATGCCCCCACCCCCACGACTAACAAATCCGATGTATGTCCAATGACTTTAGCCCACAACGAGTCTGGATCGGGACAGCGGTCCTGGACGACTGCCTACGAGGCGTCGGCTGGACATACCCCGGGGTGCCCGAGTCATGCACGTCCGACGGGGCCAGCACTACCGTGATCGGTGGAGCGACGAGGAGGAATCATGAAGGTGGCGGTACTGGGGGCGGGCAACGGAGGTCTGGCCTGCGCGTTCGATCTGGCGACGCACGGGCGAGAGGTGGCCCTGTTCGATCTGCCCGCCTTTCCCGCCCAGATCGCGGCGGTCGCGGCCGCAGGTGGGATCCGGGCCACCGGCGATCTGGAGGGGTTCGCCCCGATCGCCTCCGCGGGGCACGACCTGCCCGCTGCGCTGGCCGGCGCCGAGCTGGTGGTCGTGGTCGGCCCGGCCTACGCGACCCCTCCGATGGCGCAGGCGTGCCGGGGCCTGCTGGCGCCGGGGACCGCCGTACTGGTCTGTCCCTCCTCCTGCGCCGGGGCGCTGACGTTCGCCCAGGGCGCCGGGCTCACCCCCGGGGACGGCGTGATCGTCGGGGAGACCAGCACCCTGCCCTACGCGGTCCGGATCGCGGCTCCCGGCGAGGTCACCGTCTTCCACCGCCTCACGGCGGGGACGCTCCTCGCCGCGACCCCGCGGGAACACACCGACGAGCTGCTGGGCATGGTCGCCGACGTATGGCCGCTGGAGCGGGGCGAGAGCGTGCTGCAGACCACGCTGCAGAACGGCAACCCCGTGATCCACCCCGCGGTCAGCCTGCTGAACGCCGGCCCCATCGAGCGGGGCGGGGCCTTCCTGTTCTACGAGGAGGGGGTGACCGAGGGTGTTGGCCGCCTCATCGAGGCGGTCGACCGCGAACGGTTGGCGATCGCGGACGCGCTGGGCGTGCCCGTCCTGTCCGAGCCTTCGCTGGGCGTGCGCCAGGGCTACATGGCGGAGGAGAACTACTCCACGGGGTATTCACGCGCCCCCGGGTTCCTCGGCATCGGCGCGCAGGCGCAGCTGGACCACCGCTACCTCACCGAGGACGTCGGCTACGGGCTGGTGTTCCTCACGGATCTCGCCGGGCGTCTCGGCGTGGCGACCCCGGCGATGGACGCGGTGATCGAGCTGGCTTCGGTCATCCTCGCCCGCGACTTCCGGGCCGAGAAGGCACGCACGCTCGACACGCTCGGGCTGGGCTCGTTGACCGCCGAGCAGCTGAGCGCCCTGTAGTCGGCTCGCGTCACCGGCCAGGAGCGAGGGCCGCCGGCCAGATCCCGTTGAGCAACACGCCCCTGCTCGATCCGCAGCTCCTGGTGGGTGGCGGCGGCCCGCGCGGCCCTCATCCCCTCCGTGGTCGTTGGGCGCTCACAGCCCGAGTACGTCCTCGCCGTATGAGTGGGCACTCGCCGCACGGGCCGGGCACTCACCGCACGGGCCGGGCACTCACCGCACGGGCCGGAAACTCACCGCCCGGGCCGGAAACTCACCGCCCGGGCCGGGCACTCGCCGCACGGGGTGGGCTCTCCCCCCTGGGGGCTTCTCGGACGGTAGTGGACCCTCAGCAGGGCGTCCGGACTCTCATCGCTTCGGGTGAACCCTTGTCCAGACGAGAGTTCAGCCGCCGCGAGGAGAGCCCAGTCGCCACCGGGAGAGCTCGCCCAACTGCCCCACCCAGCCAGCACGAAGTGCTCACCCACCCCGAAGAGAGCTGCCACGCAGACACCTGCCCGGCCGTCGAGACCGACCTCGGACTGGATCACCACGCTGAGCAACGCGCCCTCGGGGGCCCGCGTCGCCCGGGTCCGCCGTCGCCCCGGTCCGCCGTTGCCAGGTCAGGAGCGAGGGTTGCTGGCCAGCACGTAGAGCCGGTCGAGGCCGACCTCGGCGCCCACGGGTGCGCCGCAGACGTACCACTCCTCCACCGTCAGGCCCGCCTCGCCCAGCGCCGCGCGCACCTGGACCGGATCGTGCGCCACCAGCTGCAGGTCGACCTCGTGCCCGACGAGGCGCGTCTCGTGGAAGACGTCGGATCCCGCGAAGAGCCCGAGCGCCAGCGTCCCGCCAGGGGCCAGCACGCGACGCAGGCCGGCGAAGGTCTCGGCGAGCTCGGACGGGGCGAAGTAGACCAGGGAGTACCACGCGACGATCGCACCCCACGCCGACGCGTTCGGCGGCCGCAGAAGCCGGCGCAGGTCGCCGACCTCGAACGTCAGGTCGGGGAACCGGCGCCTCGCCTCCTCGATCATCGCCGGGGAGAGGTCGTATCCGATCACCTCGGCGTCCCAGGCCGCCATGTGCGCGGTGAGCGTCCCCGGGCCACAGCCGACGTCCGCGATGGGGCCCTCAGCCGCCTCGGCGACGCGGTCGATCAACCAGCGGTCGAAGACACACGCCTCCCACCGGTCGGAGCGCGCCTCGCCGTACGCCGTCGCGGCCGCGTCGTAGGCCGCGCGGACCCGAACGTCCCGGTCGTCCGCACCCCGCTCCAGGACGGCCTGCAGGTCCGGGACGTCCTCCGGCGGCTCCGGGGATTCGCCGGCGTCGAGGGGCCCGAGCGTATGGATCCACCGCGCGTCATGCTGGCCGGGCCGGCGCGGCAGCTCCCGGGCCAGGCCGCGCTCGGCCAGCCCCGCGAGGACCGCCTCCACGTCAGCACGGTCCGCGAACCGGTGCAGTCGCTCGGTGCGGGTGCGCAACTCCCCCGGCGCCTGCGCGCCCCGGAGCAGCAGGACGGTGATCAAGGCGCGCTCGGCTCCCTCGAGGCCGAGGCGTTCGTCGAGGCGCTGGTGGTACTTGAGCGTCCGCTGCCCGCGATCAGCGACCACGACGCGCAGCAGCTCTGCTCGCTTCAGGTCGCGGGCGCACGCTTCCAGCTGCGCGTCCGTGTAGTCCGTGACGGGGTCACGGCTGCTGGTCTGGTTGCAGGCGGTGCGGAGGGCGTTGATCGTCAGCGGGTATGAGGCGGGCACGGTGGTCTGCTTCTCGAGAAGGCAGCCGAGGATCCGCTGCTCGATGGGCGCCAAGGGAGCGTCGAGAATCTCGCTCACGACGGGTCGCCCGGCTTCGCGGGCTCACCGCCCTTGGGTTGCGGCGTGGCGTCCACGCCGGCCTCCTTGCGCTGCGCGGCCGTGATCGGGGCCGGTGCCGCGGTCAGCGGGTCGAAGCCGCCGCCGGACTTGGGGAACGCGATGACGTCGCGGATCGACTCATACCCGCCGAGCAGCATCACGACCCTGTCCCACCCGAACGCGATTCCGCCGTGGGGCGGCGCGGCGTACTTGAACGCGTCCAGCAGGAAGCCGAACTTCTCCTGCGCCTCCTCCGGCCCGATCCCCATCACCGCGAAGACGCGCTCCTGCACGTCGCGGCGGTGGATACGGATCGAACCCCCGCCGATCTCGTTGCCGTTGCACACCATGTCGTACGCGTAGGCGAGCGCCGGGCCCGGGTCGGTGTCGAACGTGTCCAGGAATTCGGCCTTCGGGGAGGTGAACGCATGGTGCACGGCGGTCCAGGCTCCCCCGCCCACCGCGACGTCCCCGGCGGCGCGGGCGTCCGCGGCCGGCTCGAAGAGCGGCGCGTCGTCGACCCAGAGGAAGCTCCAGGCGTCCTCGTCGATGAGCTCGCAGCGCTTGCCGATTTCGAGGCGGGCCGCGCCGAGGAGGCCGCGGGCATCCTTGGCGGCGCCGGCCCCGAAGAAGATGCAGTCACCGGGCCGCGCGCCCGTATGCGCCACCAGGCCGTCGCGCTCGGCGTCGGAGATGTTCTTGGCCACGGGGCCGCCGAGGGTCCCGTCCTCGCCGACCGTGACGTAGGCGAGGCCCTTGGCGCCGCGCTGCTTGGCCCACTCCTGCCAGGCGTCGAACTGACGGCGCGGTTGGCTGCCGCCCCCGGGCATCACCACGGCGCCCACGTAGGCGGCCTGGAAGACCCGGAACGGCGTTTCCTTGAAGTAGTCGGTGCAGTCCACCAGCTCGCAGCCGAACCGCAGGTCCGGCTTGTCGGTGCCGAAGCGGGCCATCGCCTCCGCGTAGGGCAGCCGGGGGAACGGCGTGTGGAGCTCGACGCCGATCAGCTTCCAGATCTCCGCGACGACCGCCTCGGCCACCTCCATCACGTCGTCCTGCGTGACGAAGCTCATCTCGATGTCGAGCTGCGTGAA
>CAKUSI010000220.1 GCA_934678955.1 uncultured Austwickia sp.
CTCCGCGTCGCGGCGGGCCCGGTCGATGGCGCGCCGCAAGAGGGGGCCGACGCCGTACGGCTGCTCGTAGGACAGGTACTCCTCGATCTGCCGCGCGACCACGCCCCAGGGGTCCTCCCGAACGGCCCGCGTGAGCCGCGCCCAGTCCGTGAGGGCACCGCGCTCGATGGCGGCGACGATGGCCTCGTACGGCCACGTGCTCGGATCGGACGAAGGGTCGACGTCGACGTTTCGGAAGCTGAGTGTCATCGGCTCCCCTCGGCTCCCGCGACCAGGCCATCGGCCAGGTCGTGACAGACACGGACCACGTCGTCCCACGCGTGCCACCGCGGCGCCAAGCCCTTGTAGGTGTGCAGCTGCTGCGTCACGCGGTGGTCGCGGGGATTCGGCTCCGATAACCGCTGGACCAGGATCGTCGCGACCCCGTCGTCCTCGCCCGACCGATCGACGTAGAAGTCGTCGATGCTGGAAAGAACCTGCCTGGACTCGTCGAGTCCGAGGGAGTCTGCGAGGGCGACGACGTCCAGGTAGTCGCGCACCGCGTTGCGTTGTACGACCAGGTATGCCTTGACGCGCAGCATCTCCTCCAGAGTCGGCACGCGGAGGAGCTGACCGCCCGGAAGCAGGTGTTCCTCGACTTCCAGGGGGCGGGTGCGGCGCAGCTGCCGCAGGCCGGCTTCGATTCCGTCGAGCGAGCCCAAGAGGGTCAACGGTGGCGAGCTGGCCCGCACGCTCGTGACCCAGCCATCGCTCGCCTCGACGGCTTCAAGGACCTCCGCATATCGGGCCGCAAGATCCGCCAGTACGTGGTCGTGGTCGAACGACACGCGATGGTGCGCGTAATGCGCCGCTGCCGTGTCTCCGACCAGCACGGCGTCAGGCACAACAGCCTGCAGCCTGGCGGCCGACGCCAGGACGGCATCCAGGTCGAACTTTGCCACTCCGATAGCGCATCAGTTTGTGATATGCGGACGGCTCAGGCCTCCGGCGGGGCCAGGACTGGGTCCCGGACCTCCAGGGCGTCGGCCTGCTCGTACGTCACCTGCTCCAACCGTCCCGCCGCGGCGAGATCCGCCGCCGCGGCGCGCAGCCGCTCCAGGTCGGCCGCCGACCCCGCGAACGTCACCGATGACACGACCGCGCGCATGCCGACCTTCGCGTCGGACTTCGCCCGGCGCACCCCGGCCAGGGCCGCGCCCACCGTGTCGAGCAGCCCGGCGTCCGCGCCGCTGGAAGAGTCGCCGGACGCGCCGACGGCCAGGCCCGGCTCGTCCAGGCTCGGCCACGCCGCGCGGTGCACCGAACCCTCGCGCCACCAGGACCAGACCTCTTCGGTGGCATACGGCAGGAACGGCGCGAACAGCCTCAGCAGCACGTCGAGCGCAATACGCAGCGCGGCCCGGGCCGAGGCGGCCCCCTCCTCGCCCCGCCCGCCGTGGGCCCGATCCTTGACCAGCTCGATGTAGTCGTCGCAGAACGTCCAGAAGAACGTCTCGGCGTCCTCCAGCGCGCGGGTGTGGTCGTATGCCTCGAACCCGCGGGTGGCCGACGCGACCACGCGCCCGAGCGCGGCCAGCATCGCCCGATCCAAGGGGTCGGTCACCAGCGTGGCCAGGGCGGCACCCTCCCGCCCAGCGGCCGGCCCCACACCCATACCGCTGGCCGAGTCCACACCCGTACCGCCGGCCGCGCCCACCTCGCCGAAGCCCAGCGCGAACTTGCTCGCGTTCAGGATCTTGATCGCGAGGCGCCGGCCGACCTTCATCTGGCCGGTGTCGAAGGCCGCGTCCGTGCCGAGGCGGGCCGAGCAGGCCCAGTAGCGGACCGCGTCCGACCCGTGCTGCTGCAGCAGGCCCTCGGGGGTCTCGGTGTTGCCCTTGGACTTGGACATCTTCTTGCGGTCCGGGTCGAGGATCCACCCGCTGATCGCCGCGTGCTTCCACGGCAGCGAATCCTGCAGGTAGTGGGCCCGCACCACCGTGCTGAACAGCCAGGTCCGGATGATGTCCTGCCCCTGCGGGCGCAGGTCCATCGGGAACAGGTGCTCGAACAGCTCGGGGTCGGTCCCGGTCACGCCCTCGCCCCAGCCGGTCGTGAGCTGCGGCGTCAGCGAGCTCGTCGCCCAGGTGTCCATGATGTCGGGGTCGCCGGTGAAACCGCCGGGGACGTCGCGCTGCTCGGGCGCGTAGCCCTGCGGGGTGTCGGCCGACGGGTCGACGGGCAGCTGCGCCGGGGTCGGCACGATCGGGTGCTCGTAGTCGACCTCGCCCGAGGCGTCGAGGGGATACCAGAGCGGGATCGGGATGCCGAAGAACCGCTGCCGACTGATCAGCCAGTCGCCGTTGAGGCCGCCGACCCAGTTCTCGTAACGCACCCGCATGAAGTCGGGGTGGAACGCCAGCTGCCGGCCCCGCTCGATCAGCGCCGCCCGCAGCGCCTCGTCGCGGCCGCCGTTGCGGATGTACCACTGCCGCGTCGTCACGATCTCCAGCGGCTTCTCGCCGCGCTCGTAGAAGTTCGTCTTCCGCTGGGTCGGCGTGGGTTCGCCGTCGAGGTCGCCGCTCGCGCGCAGCGCGTCGACGATCGCGGTCCGGGCTCCGTACGTCGTCTTCCCCGCCACCTGCTCGGCGTAGAAGTCGGCACCCGCCCCGCTCAGCCACTCCGGGGTCTCATGCTGAAGACGACCGTTGCGCGTGATGAGCGATCGCGTCGGGAGGTCCAACTCCCGCCACCAGGTGACGTCCGTGAGGTCGCCGAACGTACAGCACATGGCGATGCCCGCGCCCTTGTCCATCTCGGCGTCGCGATGCGCCACCACCGGCAGCTCCACGCCGAAGACGGCCGAGGTCACGCTCGTGCCGAACAGCGGTTGGTACCGCTCGTCGTCCGGGTGCGCGATCAGCGCCACGCACGCCGGCAGCAGCTCGGGCCTGGTCGTCTCGATGTAGATCGGCTCACCCGCAGCGCCGGGCTCGCCCTGCGCGCCCGCTTCACCGGTCCCGTCCGCACCGACCCGGTGGAACGCCACCCGGTGGTAGTGCCCCGGGTAGTCGCGGGCCTCCAGCTCGGCCTGCGCCACCGCGGTCTGGAACGTCACGTCCCAGAGGCCGGGGGCCTCGGACTGGTATGCGGCGCCGGCCGCCAGGTGATCCAGGAACGCCTGCTGCGAGACGGCGCGGGACCGGTCGTCGATCGTGCGGTACGAGACGCCCCAGTCCACGCTCAGGCCCAAGCGCCGCCAGAGCGCCTCGAAGGTCTTCTCGTCCTCGATCGTCCGCTCGTCGCACAGCTCGATGAAGTTGCGCCGACTGATGACCTCCTGCTTGGACGCGTCCTTGACGTCCTTGGCCGACATGTTGCCGTGCCACTTCGGGATGTACCCGGGCACATACGACGTGTGGGCGTCCCCGCGGACCCCGTAGAAGTTCTGCACCCGCTTCTCGGTCGGCAGGCCGTTGTCGTCCCACCCCATCGGGTAGAACACCTCTTTGCCGGTCATCCGCTGATAACGGGCAAGGCAGTCGGTGTGCGTGTAGCTGAACACGTGGCCGACGTGCAAGGAGCCGCTCGCGGTCGGGGGAGGGGTGTCGATCGCGTACACCCGTTCGCGCGGCAGGCTCAGTGCGCGGGCGCGGTCGAAACGGTATGTGCCCTGCGACTGCCAGACCGGCGCCCACTTGTCCTCCAGGCCGTCGACGCTGGGCTTGGCGGGCACCTGGGTCGATCCGGCGGTACGGGGGGCGTCGGCGGGGGTGTTCATGGGCCGCATCTTCCCAGATGGCCGGGTCGCGGCTCCAATCGGTTCGGGCGGGCTCGTTGGCGGTCATCCGACAGGCGGAGCCGCGACCTCGCGCCGTGGCGGCCCCAAGTAAGGGGGGACCTCGCGCGCCGGCAGCGTCACACCTTGACGACGTCGAGCGCACCCAGCTCCTGGATCGGGTCGAAGTCATCGTCCTGGGTGACGACGGAGAGATTGTTGCTGATCGCGATCGCCGCAATCCACAGATCGTTGACGTTCACTCGGCGTCCGGCCTCGCGCAGCCTGACTCGCAGCTCTGCCCAGACTTGAGCGGCACGAACGTCCACCGGGAGCACGTCGGCATCGAGGGCAACGTGCAGCGTGTCGAGCCGGCGAGAGCGGGCCACGCTGTCGCCGGCGGCCAGGACGCCGGCCTGCAGCTCGGCGACGGTGATGACGCAGACGACGGACTCGTCCGGCAGGCGATCGCGATCGATGGAGCGCCCAAACTCGGTCGAGATCCACACGCTCGTGTCCACCAGGGCGCGCGTCGGCGGCCGGTCAGTCGATGGGGTCGAGGTCATCGGTCGTCCCCTCGGTGATCCACGCCATGTCCTGCGCCAAGGCGGGGTCGGGTCGCTGTCGGTCAAGGAGGGCGATCACGTCGGCTCGCGGGACACCCGGCCGACGGCGGTCGACGACCCGGCGAATCTCTGCGACAGGGCGACCGTGCACCGTCACGGTGTAGATCTCACCGCGGCTGACGCCGTCGAGCACCGAGGCAGTGTGGTTTCGAAGCTCACGCGAGGCGATGACGGGCATGTGCGCAAACGTAGCACAATGTGCGCCACCCGTCTGTCGCGATGAGGGCGGGCTCGGGAGGTAGAAGACACACATCGAGAGGAGACGCATCCGAACGAGGGTAGAAACAAGGGTAGAATCACGCCGTGCCCACGCTCAACATCAAGGATCCCGAGGTCTACCGGCTCGCGAAGGAACTCGCCGCACGCCGGCGGACGTCGGCGACCGGTGCCGTACGGGAGGCGCTGCGGGAGGCGTTGGAACGCGACCGGGCGGACCGGGACGGGGTGGCCGAGCGCCTGTTGGCGCTGGGGCGGCGGAGCGCCGCGAGGGCTGAGCCCGTCCTCACGGACGAGGACCTGTACGACGAGCGCGGCCTGCCCCGATGATCATCGACACCTCGGCCGTCATGGCGATTCTGCTCGACGAGGCGGAGGCGCGAGACCTCGCGGCCGACATCGAGGCCGCAGCAGACGTACGGATGTCGGCGGCCAGCGTCGTGGAAGCCTCACTCGTGTGCGGCGCGGCGCGGCAGGACGACCTCGACGAGTTCCTCCGCGTCTCCGGGGCGGTCATCGTGCCGGTCGATGAGGACCAGGTCGCGATCGCCCGGGAGGCGCACCTGCGTTTCGGGCGGGGGAGCGGCTCACCGGCGAAACTGAACTACGGGGACTGCTTCTCGTACGCCCTCGCCAGGCAGCGGGGCGAGCGTCTGCTGTTTGCCGGGGACGACTTCACGCACAACGACCTCGAGGCCTGACGCGCTTGCCCGGCCGGGGGCGCGCCTGCTCGGACAGATCCCCCCGTAGCGGACCTGGCAAGGCGCGGGTTCTTGGCGAATTTGCGCTTCTCCGTAAACTAGGCCCCACAGGCGTTCGAGCCGTTATCAGCGGCGAGCCTCCGGAAGAACGGCGTCGCCGCACGTACCCACCCTGAACCACCAGGGCCAGGAGCGCGTGGCCCGCTCACTAGAACCGGACGGGAGGGCCCGTCACAGCCTCGACCAGAGTGGTCGCTGCCGTCGTCGGCACGCGAGGAACCTGCCCCGCCGGGCAGGGGCCGCGGGGCGTGCCGACGCAGGCAGCGGCAAGCGAGGTGGTACCGCGGCGCCCGGCATCGGCCGGCAGGGTCGTCCTCGTGCGAGAGCAGCGCGATGTCAGCACGACCCCGTACGACCCGCAGAACACGGAGAGTCCACTCACATGACCTACCCCAAGGCCCAGGCCGAGCGCGCCGACGACGCGACCCGGGGCGCCGCCTTCGGCATCCCCGCGAGCCCTCGCTTCCCCCAGATCGAGCGCCGGATCCTCGACTACTGGGCCGCCGACGGCACCTTCCTCGCTTCGGTGGAGTGCCGCGACGCGGGCCACCAGGGGTCCAACGAGTTCGTCTTCTACGACGGCCCGCCCTTCGCGAACGGACTGCCGCACTACGGACACCTGCTCACGGGCTACGTCAAGGACGTGGTGCCGCGGTACGAGACCATGCGGGGCCGCCGGGTCGAGCGCCGGTTCGGCTGGGACACCCACGGCCTGCCCGCCGAGCTGGAGGCCCAGCGCCTCCTGTCGATCTCCACCAAGAAGGAGATCGAGCAGATGGGCATCGACGCGTTCAACCGTGAGTGCCGGGAGTCGGTGCTGCGGTACACGCGCGAGTGGGAGGACTACGTGACCCGGCAGGCCCGCTGGGTCGACTTCGACAACGACTACAAGACGCTCGACCCGTCCTACATGGAGTCGGTGATCTGGGCGTTCAAGTCGCTCTACGACAAGGGGCTGGTCTACGAGGGGCACAAGGTGCTCCCGTACTGCTGGAACGACGAGACCCCCCTGTCCAACCACGAGCTGCGGATGGACGACGAGGTCTACCAGCAGCGCCAGGACCCGTCGGTGTCGGTGTGGGTGG
>CAKUSI010000221.1 GCA_934678955.1 uncultured Austwickia sp.
GCGCACCGTGAGGTCAGCTCTGGCAAGGGTGCGACATCACGCACATGCCGATGGTCGTGACATCGCTGTCATGCCCAGAGTCGTATGTCTTCGGTGTCCGTCGTGTCCGGGTTACCCGGTACCCCCGATCCTCCGCCTTTCCACGACACGCAGGCGCTGACAGGACCCGCCCGTCGTGATTCAATACATCTGAACACCTGATCAGGGGAAGGAGTATTGGATGGAGCAGGTTGTGGGGCTCGACGGGTGTGCCATCACGTGCGTCCACCCCGATCGGGTGCGGATGGTGCGGGAGGCCGCCCCCCGCGAGGAGGCGCTGACACGCGTGACCGGGCTGTTCAAGCTGCTGGGTGATCCGACGCGGTCCCGATTGCTGTATGCCCTGCTGGAGGCCGGCGAGATGTGCGTGTGTGACCTCGCGGCGGCGACGGACACCGCGGAGGCCACGGTGTCGCAGGCGTTGCGCCTGTTGCGTACCGCTGGCGTGGTCGCCGGACGCCGGGAGGGCCGCAACGTGTTCTACCGACTGTCGGACGCGCACGTCCGGATGTTGCTGGACGTGACGCGGGAGCATGCGCTGCACGAGGCGGACGGGGCGGGGGTGCTCGGATGAGCGGGGGACACGCCCACGGGCACGGGGCCGCACTCTCGGCGTCCGGCCGGCACCGGTGGCGGCTGGCGGTCACGTTCGGGCTGACTGCGACCTTCTTCGTGGTGGAATTGGGCGCCGGCGTGATCAGCGGGTCACTGGCCCTGATCAGCGATGCCGGGCACATGGCGGCCGACGTGGTCACCCTCGGCGCCGCGCTGGTTGCCACGCGCCTGGCCGCGATGCCCGACGCGACGGGACGGCGCACCTACGGCCGGTACCGGGCCGAGGTGTTCGCATCCGGACTGGCCGTGCTGATGATGCTGGGCGTGGCGGTGTACATCGTGGTGGAGGCGGTTCGTCGCCTGGGCCAGCCGGTCGAGCCGACCTCTGGAGTGATGCTCGTGGTGGGCGTGGTCGGGCTGGCGATCAACGCCGTCGGCATCATCCTGTTGCGCACCGGTGCCGGGGAGAGCCTGAACGTGAAGGGCGCTTACTTGGAGGTGATGGCGGACGCGGTCGGTTCGGTCGGTGTGATCGTGGCCGGCCTGTTGGTGTTGTGGACCGGTCAGTCCTTCTGGGACACGGTCATCGCCCTGGCCATCGCCGTGTTCGTGGCGGTTCGAGCCTTAATGCTGGGCCGCGAGGTCCTCGCGGTCCTGGGGCAGCATGCGCCCGCCGGTATGGAGCCTCAGGAAATCATCGCCGCCCTCGCCGACGTGGAAGGGGTCGCCGACGTCCACGACCTGCACGTGTGGCAGTTGACCTCCGGCATGGACGTGGCCACGGCACACCTGGTCGCGGCCGACGAACAGCCCGAGCAGGCGGTGCTCGCCGCTGCCAGCGCCGTGCTGCGTGAGCAGTTCAACATCGAACACGCGACGCTGCAGGTCGAGTCCGCCTCGGGGCATGGCTGTCAGGGCGCTGACTGGTGAGCCCACCCGACCGCGGTGCATCAGAAGAGGCACACGCCCTGCTGGGCGCCTGCGTGAGCAGGGCCCAGCGGGCGCGTGTGTCGGTGCGTGCCGGCGCCCGTCAGGCGGTGACGACAGCGTTGTTGTCGGCAGCCTGCGCGGAGCCGCTCTGATCGAGCGGGGTGAGTTCGGTGCGCTGGGCCTTGGCGGCCCGGAGTCCGTTGGCGATCACGACCACCTCGGCCACTTCGTGGACGAGGACGACCGCGGCCAGTCCCAGTACCCCGGTGATCGCCAGCGGCAGCAGGACGGTGATGATCACCAGCGACAGGACGATGTTCTGGTTGATGATCCGTCCGCCGCGGTTGGCGTGGGCCAGCGCTTGGGGGATGAGCCGCAGGTCGTGGCCGGTGAAGGCCACGTCGGCGGACTCGATGGCGGCGTCCGACCCGGTGGCGCCCATCGCGATGCCCACGGTCGCCCCGGCGAGGGCGGGGGTGTCGTTGATGCCGTCGCCGATCATCGCGGTGGGGACCTGGTCGTTGAGTTCGGCGACGATGCGGGCCTTGTCTTCGGGGCGTAGTTCGGCCCGCACGTCGTCGATGCCGGCGTCGCGTCCCAAGGCTGCTGCTGTCCGGGCGTTGTCGCCGGTCAGCATGCTCACCCCGACCCCCTGTTCGGCCAAGGTGGAGACGACCTCGGGCACCTCGGGTCGGAGTTCGTCGCGCACGCCGATGACCCCGGCCGTCACGCCGTCGACGGTGACCAGGACGCAGGTCCGGCCCTCGGCCTCGAGCTGGGCCACGCGGTCGGCGAGCGGGCCGGCATCTATCCAGCGGGGGCTGCCGACCGCGACGCGGCGCCCCTCGACCGTCCCGACCACACCGTGCCCGGCCGTCTCCTCGACGTGCGCGGCGGCCGGGGCGTCGGGTGTGGCTGCGACGATGGCGACCGCCAGCGGATGGGTGGACTGCCGCTCGAGCGCTGCGGCGTAGGACAGCACGTCCGCCTCGCTCCAGCCCTCGGTCGTCACCACCGAGGTGACAACGGGTTGGTTGACGGTGAGGGTGCCGGTCTTGTCCATGGCCAGGTGCCGGATCGAGCCGAGTCGTTCGAAGGCGGCGCCGCTCTTGATGATGACGCCGAACCTGCTCGCCGCCCCGATCGCCGACACCACCGTGACCGGTACCGAGATGGCCAAGGCGCAAGGACTCGCGGCCACCAGCACCACCAGGGCGCGGGTGATCCACAGCTCGGGGTCCCCGAACAGCGAGCCGACCACCCCCACCAGCAGCGCCAGCACCATCACCCCGGGGACGAGCGGACGGGCGATCCGGTCGGCCAGGCGTGCCCGGTTGCCCTTCTCGGCCTGCGCCTGCTCGACGAGTTCGACGATCGTGGTCAAGGAGTTGTCGGTGCCGGCGGCGGTGGCCTCGACCTCCAGCACGCCGGAGGTGTTGATCGAACCGGCCGACACCTGCGCGCCCGCCTCGACCTCGACGGGGATCGACTCACCGGTGATCGCCGAGGTGTCGAGGCTGGACCGCCCGGACCGCACCACGCCATCGGTGGCGACCCGCTCGCCGGGCCGGACCAACATGAGCTGCCCCACGGTGAGTTCCCGCGCCGGGATGATGGCCGACTCGCGACCGCGCAGGACGGTGGCGGTCTCCGGCACCAGCTTCAGCAGGGCCCTCAGGCCACCCCGGGCCCTGTCCATCGCTTTGTCCTCAAGCATCTCGGCCAGCGAGTACAGGAAGGCCAGGGCCGCAGCCTCCTCGACATAGCCCAGGATGACCGCACCCACGGCGCTGATCGTCATCAACAGGCCGATCCCCAGCTTCCGCTTGCGGAACAGGTTCCTCAGCGCCCCCGGGACGAACGTCGAGGCACCGGCGAGCAGGCCCACCCAGAACAGGACCAGGGCGATCGTCCCGGCAGCCGGCGCCTCGACCAGCCACTCGACCAAGAACCCCGCGACCAGGAACACCCCGGACAAGACCGGCAGGAGGACCGCCCGATCACGCCACCAAGGGATCTCGACCTCCTCGTCCGCCTCAACCCCAGCCGTGACTGGAGCCTCACAACCGCACGCGCTGCTCACGCCAAATCCTCCTCGTCATCGCGATGGGACGCGCAACCCGCCACCCCGCACGCGGGGTCGATGCAGGGGACTTCCTCGTCCACCGCCAAGGTGACGTCGACCAGCGCCACCAACGCCGCCGCGAGGTGCGGATCGGCGATCTCGTAGCGCGTCTGGCGCCCCTCCGGCTCGGACACGACGATCCCGCAACCCCGAAGACAGGTCAGGTGGTTGGAAACGTTGGTCCGGGTCAGGTCCAGGTCACGCGCCAGTTGCGCCGGATAGCCCGGACCGTCCAGCAGGGACAACAGGATGCGGGAACGCGTGGGATCGGCCATGGCCCGCCCCAACCGATTCATCACATCCACACGAGAAGCAATAGTCAGCATATGGTGACCATACAGCAAACGCTGACTATTCGTCCAAGTCGGCTGGAGCTAGCTGCAGGCCTGCTCGGAGGGCAGGCGGCTTCGTCGGCGCGGGACGCCTGCGCCCGCAGCGTGGTGATGGACTCACGGAGGGCCTGGAGTGCGGCGATCCGTCGGTCGACGTCGGTGAGGCGGTCGTCGAGCAGGTCGCCGACGCGCTGGCAGGGGGCCACGTCGGCGTCCCGGATCTGGAGGACCTGCCGGATCTCAGCAAGGTCAGTCCGGCCCTGCCGAGATGATCGACTCGCTGCTGGCCGATCCTGGGTTGGAGGGCCATCAGGTGCCGATGAACACTCCGATGGACACCAATGCGAGACGGACCCAACTCCCGCCTCTCATGGCGCGGGGGGAACATCCGGTCATGCCGCGCTCCGCGCGGAGATAGCGGCAGGCGGACGGCTTCGCGCCCGTGCGCTGGGCGCAGTGGTCCATTCGGCGCGGAACGTCAGTCGTTGAGCTCCTCGATGTACTGCTTCATCTCGGTGATCTCCTCGCGCTGGGCCTTGATGATCTGGTCTGCCAACGCTTGGACCCGGGGATCTTCAAGGTGCGCCCGCTCGCTGGTGAGGATCGCGATCGAGTGATGGGGGATCATGGCGCGCATCCACGCCACGTCGCCGATCGTGGCCTGCGAGCGGACCAGGTAAAGGCCCGACCCGAACAGCAGCGCCGCGACGATCACGATGACCGTGTTCGCCGCCCGGTTGCGATACATGCGCAGCATGAAGGCGAGCATGATCGCCATCATCGTGGCCGTGGACATCATGGTCATGAAGATCCGGGTCCAGCTCCAGAACACGTGGTCGATCGAGTAGGTGTTGAGGTACATGACGAGGTACATCACGACTGCGGCTGTGAGAATCATCAGGCCGAAGCGGACGTAGGATCCTCCACCGCCATGCTGGGTGTGGGACGAGTCTTGACCGTCCGCGTGTCCGGAAGCTTCGAGGTGCTGTTCGTCCTTGTTGGAGGGCTGTCCGGGGGAGGTGTTGCTGTCGTGCATGGCATCTCCTTCTTCGTCGGTCTCCTTCACGCACCCTACGCGCATCGTCTGGCGGTCCCGTCGGCACGCCCGGGTGAGAGTGCGGGACTCCATCAAGGACGCCAACCCCAAGCCCACCAACATCCGAAAATGCCGCAGAGTGCGTGAGGGTAGCCTGTCGGCTCCGGTTCCCGAGCGCACGACCGACTTTGCCGCCGTCAGGTCTGTTCTCCCACCGGGGTTCGGTGACAAGGATGTGGTCTTCCCACCTCAAAGCCGCGCGTACGGGCATGAGCGACCCGGACGCCGGGTCGCGGCGGGTCAGTGCACCGACGCGATCATCGGACGACTTGAGCGTCGCAACAATCCGTCCTGGAGTTTCACTGGACCGCATCACCGCCTGCAGCAGGGGATCCGACTGGATGGGCGAAGTCCTGCGGTGAGGAGATGCCGCCAGCTCTCGCCGCTGGAAACGGGAGGCAGTAGCCTCCCTTTCATGAGCGTCGATGCCTCCACCCCCGTGCACCGGCCCGAGTCGGGCAACGCCGAGAAACTGAACGTGCTCGCTGTCGTCGCCTTCGTCCTCGCGATCCTCGTGGCTGGACAGATCGTCGGCTTCGGCTCGGTCACCTTGGCGATCTTCGCCGTCGGCGCTGGCCACGTGGCCCTTCAACAGATCAAGTCCCGCGGGGGCCGTGGACGAACCTTGGCCTTGTTCGCCTTGGCCATCAGCTATGCAGCCGGTATCTGGGGGCTGGTCACAACGGTGTACTGGGCGATCCTGCTCGCCGGAGCCACCATCAACCCCTGAGGCGGCCGCCCGGAACATGCGCTCGTAGATTGCGCACAGGACGGGCTCCTGGAGACGGTTGTAATGCCGCGCACCCTGCCCGGGTTGGCAATCTTGGCTGCGCCATGACTTCGTGCCGGCTCTCAGTCCTGGCCCGAGTTCCACACCTGCCCCGGAATTCGAGGCCCGCTGGCCGTCGAAGCCCTTGTCAACTCCCTATTGATGGTTGCGATCGGGGCACTAACGAGAGGTTCAAAATCGTCAGCAGCGTCGGCCAAGTTCGCCTCGAAAGGAACGATGAGATCTGGCCGGCGGCGCTGGCGAGCGTCGCTTTGCGGACGGTGCACCGGCGCGGGATGGCCCGAACGACGTCGGGATAGCCCGACCGACGTTGTGGCGACCGAAGATCGGCCATGCGACCTCGCCCTGGACGCAGTTGGCCTGCGGACCGTCAGCATCGGGCCCACACATTCCGCTGGGATCCGGATGCAGCCGCCTTTCTGACGCGAATCCGGGAGGCTGCGCTGGGCACTAACGGTGTGGAACTCAGGCCTGGCCGACAGAACGCCCTGTTCTGCCGCTCCTGGTGTGATCTGGATGGGTGAAGATCGACCGAGATAAGCTTGACGGTGGTACTGCCCGCGGTACCAT
>CAKUSI010000222.1 GCA_934678955.1 uncultured Austwickia sp.
CTGCGGAGGGGTGCGCCGCGTACAGCACCCGCGACCCGAGCATCGCGGCCTTCTGCGCCACTGGACCGGCCCGGTCCAGGTCCATGACGTCCACGTGGTCGCCTGGCACCAGCGCGCCGAGCGCGTTGACGACCCCCAAGAAGTCCCGCTGAACCCCCGGGGCGAACCCCACGGCAAGGTCAATGTCTCGGGGCTCGATGCCCTTCGGCCCGGTGGCCGCGCTTCCAAAGAGGGTCACGATCTCCACGTCGAAGTCGCGACACGTTTCGGCCAGTTCCCCACGTGCGACGGCGTCTTCCAGCCGCAGGAGAGCGTCACGGACGCGCATCATGAGACAGCACCCCCCTCCTCGCGGTGGCCGATCCGGTACGAGCGTACGCGAGCCTGCCGGTCGACGAGCGAGCGCGACATCGCGGAGCGTGGATGGGCCTGGCGGGAGCGGGGAGCGAAGCGACCCCCGGATGGTCGCCACGTGCGGCACGGCCGCGATCCGGGGTGGGGTGCGCGCGCGAAGGAGCGTGGATGGGTCTGGCGGGAGCGGGGAGCGAAGCGACCCGCGGATGGTTGCGACGAGCGCGCGCACCCCACCCCCGCACGCCACACCAGCAACCACCCGGAGTCCGAGAACCGGACCCGATCAGCCGTCTGCCTCCAGCGCCTGGATCGCCTCATGCATGGTCAGGATCCGCTGAGCGGACTCGACGTGCAGGTTCTCGATCATCTTGCCGTTGTACGTGACGACGCCGGAGCCCTTGCCGTCCTCCCACGCCTGCAGAATGCCCTGCGCCTCCTCGACGGCCGCCGCGCTCGGCGCGAAGGCCTGGTTCGCCGGCTCGACCTGCCCGGGGTGGATCAGGGTCTTGCCGTCGAATCCCCACTGGCGGCCCTGGACGCACTCGGCCTCGAAGCCCTCGGGGTCCTTCACGTTGTTGTAGACGCCGTCGATGATCGCCTTGCCCGCCGCGCGGGCGGCGAGCAGACAGAGCTGCAGCCCGGTCTGGACGGGCGCGCGGCCCGGCACGTGCTCCGCGTAGAGCTCCTTGACCAGGTCGTTCGTGCCCATCACGAGGACAGACAGCTTCGCGGAGGCGCTCGCGATCTCATACGCATGCAGCATCGCGATCGGCGTCTCCACCATAGCCCACAGCGTCGTATGGGCGGGCGCGCCGAACTTCTCCAGCTCCTCGGCAAGATCCAGCACCTGCTGGGCGGAGGACACCTTGGGCACCGCGATCGCGTCAGGACCGGCAGCGCACGCCGCCTTCACGTCGTCGAGGTGCCACTGCGTGTCCATGCCGTTCACGCGGATGATCAGCTCGCGGCGGCCGTAGTCCCCCGATGTCACCGCGGCACAGGCGGCCTCGCGGGCAGCGGGCTTGGCGTCGGGGGCGACCGCATCCTCCAGGTCGAAGATGATGCCGTCGCAGGGAATCGCCTTGGCCTTCTCCAGGGCCCGCTCGTTGGAGCTGGGCATGTACAGCACGGACCGGCGCGGCCGGAACTGGGTGTCGTTCATCGTCGATCACGCTCTCTGCTCTGGGGGGCGGGGGCTGGTCGGGGATCCTGCGTGGCCAGGGCCCGAGACCGGGCTGCTCGCGGGCGCGTGATCGGAGGATCGGCGCGCCCGCGGCCGAAGGCTCAGCCGGCGGACTTGGCCAGGGCGGCCTGCTTGGCCTGGTCGTAGACGGCCTTCAGGTCGGGGTCGATCTCGCCCAACTGCTCGGCGAGGCGCACGACGACCAGGCACTGCTTACAAGAGGCGTCGTCCTCCATCTTGCCGTCGACCATGACGGCCCCGGAGCCGTCGCCCATCTTCTCGACGACCTCGTACGCGTGCTCCACATCCTTCGGGTCCGGGCTGAAGACCTTCTTGGCGATCTGGATCTGCACGGGGTGCAGGGTCCACGTGCCGACGCAGCCGAGGAGGAACGCGTTGCGGAACTGATCCTCGCAGGCCACGACGTCCTTGATGTCGCCGAACGGGCCGTAGTACGGGTAGATGCCGTGCATCGCGCACGCGTCGACCATCCGCGCGATCGTGTAGTGCCACAGATCCTGCTGGAAGATCGTGCGCGGAGTCGTCTCGCCCTGGAAGTCGTACGAGCCGTCGTCCAGCCGACCCGGGTCGGAGCGCACCAGGTAGCCGGGGTGCCCGCCGCCCACCCGGGTGGTCTTCATGCGCCGGTCGGCCGCGAGGTCGGCGGGGCCGAGGGACAGGCCCTGCATCCGCGGAGAGGCGCCGCAGATCTCCTCGATGTTGGCCACGCCGCGCGCGGTCTCCAGGATCGCGTGGACCAGGATCGGGCGGGTCAGGCCCGCCTTGGCCTCCAGCTGGGCGAGGATCCGGTCGACGTAGTGGATGTCCTCGGCGCCCTGCACCTTCGGCACCATCACGACGTCGAGCTTGTCGCCGATGGCGGGGATCAGCGTGGTGAGGTCGTCGAGCACCCAGGGGCTGTCCAGCGCGTTGATGCGGGTCCACAGCTGGGTGTTGGCGCCGAAGTCGACCTCGCGGCCGATCTTCACCAGCCCTTCGCGCGCGGCCACCTTGTTGTCCACCTTGACGGCGTCCTCCAGGTTGCCCAGGAGCACGTCGACGGAGCCGACCATGTCCGGGATCTTGGTGGCCATCTTGGCGTTCGAGGGGTCGAAGAAGTGGATCGCCCGGGATGGCCGCGCCGGAATCTCCCGGACCGGAGCGGGGGCGCCCACCGCGAGGGGGGCGAAGAAGTCCTTGGCGCTGCGCACGTCGATCTCCTCCTAGCTCCCGGCATCCATTCCGCGGGGCTCGCGGCGCCCGGCCCGCCGGGCACAGGACGACGCGAGCGCATGGAACACGGAGGACCGCACGGGCACGGTCATGGGTTGCCACGACGCTACCAGCGGGGCTCACGGCACCCCAGGGCTTGCCCTGTGACGGGCTTCACGATTTCCGACGCGGCTCTCCGAGCGAAGCGGGTCGCCCTGGGGGACCTTCGGCGCCCCCGGGCGAGGCATACGGCCGCGGGTACCCTGAGCCTCGTGACGACGCGCGCTTATGTGAGCCGCCTGGTGAGCCTCAACGTGTTCGACCCGTTGGGCGACCAGGTCGGCCGCGTGCGTGACGTCGTGGTCACTCACAGCCCGGTACGGGTCCGTCCGCGCGTCATCGGCCTGGTCGTGGAGGTCCCCGGCCGCCGCCGGGTGTTCGTCCCGATGACCCGGGTGACGAGCATCGAAGGCGGCCAGGTGGTGACCACCGGGCTGGTCAACATGCGTCGGTTCGAACAGCGCCCCGGAGAGTCCCTGATCATGGCCGAGGTGCTGGACCGGGGCGTCACGGTCGAGGATCCCGACGGAGACTTCGAGGCCACTGTCGAGGACGTCGCGATCGAGAAGGACCGCGCGCGCGACTGGGCGGTCACTCGCGTCTTCGTGCGCAAGGTCAGCGACCGACGCCACCGCTTCCCGTCGTTGCACCGCCGCCGCGGGGAGACGCTGACGGTCCCGATCGAGAACGTCGCCGGCCTGCTGCTGCTGGACGAGGACCAAGGCGCGGCGGCGCTGCTGGGCTCGTACGACGACCTCAAGGCCGCGGACCTGGCGGGCATCATCCACGATCTGCCGGAGCAGCGGCGTTGGCAGGTGGCGGCCGCCCTGGACGACGACCGGCTGGCGGACGTATTGGAGGAGCTCCCCGAGGACCACCAGATCGAGATCCTCGCGACGCTCGCCTCGGATCGGGCCGCCGACGTCCTGGAGGCCATGCAGCCGGACGACGCGGCAGACCTACTCTCCGAGTTGGCGCCGGAGACGGCCGAGCACTACCTGCAGTTGATGGAGCCGGACGAGGCCGCCGATGTGCGCCGCCTCCTGACGTACGACGAGGACACGGCAGGCGGGCTCATGACCACCGAGCCCGTCATCCTGCCCCCCGAGGCGACCGTCGCGGAAGCACTGGCCGTGGTGCGCCGGGCGGAGCTCTCCCCCGCCATCGCCGCCTCGGTCTTCGTCTGCCGTTCCCCTCTGGAGACTCCCACCGGCCGCTACCTCGGCCTCGTCCACATCCAGCGGCTGCTGCGCGAGCCCCCGCACGCTGCGGTCGGCGCCTTCCTCGACAACACCGAGGCGCTGCGACCTGAGGCGTCCATCGGGATGATCACCCGTGAGATGGCGATCTACAACAGCGTCTCCGTCCCGGTCGTCGACGAGAACCAGCACCTGCTCGGGGCCGTGACCGTCGACGACCTGCTCGACCACCTGCTGCCCGAGGACTGGCGCGAGGACCGCCACGAGGCCACCCATGGCTGAGGCGCGCCTGGTTCCGTTAGACCAGCCGCGCGATCCGCGCCGCCGGTCGCTGCGCCTGCCCAAGATGGATCCCGAGGTGTTCGGCGGGATCGCCGAACGATTCGCCCGCTGGATGGGCACCGCGCAGTTCCTCATCTACATGACCGTGTTCGTCTCGGCGTGGCTGGCCTGGAACACGCTGATGCCCGAGGGCTTCCAGTTCGACCCGCGCGCCCTCAACTACACGCTGCTGACGCTGATCCTCTCGCTCCAGGCCTCCTATGCGGCGCCGCTTATCCTGCTCGCGCAGAACCGGCAGGACGACCGCGACCGCGTCTCCCTCGCCCAGGACCGTTCGCGCGACGAGCGCAACCTGGCGGACACGGAATACCTCACCCGTGAGGTGGCCGCGCTGCGCATCGCCCTTCGCGAGATGGCCACGCGAGACTACATCCGTTCGGAGATGCGCGACCTGCTCGACGAGCTGGCCGAGCACCGGCAAGGCTGCCCGCGCTGCGGCTGGCCGGGCGGCGAGGAGAAGCAGCCCAAATCCAAGCGCTCCGGGAAGCGCTGAGCCCGGCTCCAACCTGGGATGATTTCCCGACCGGTCGATCGGCAGGTCGGCAGGTCGGCGGGGCGATGAGGCGGCCGGGCCGGGGCGGGCGCCTGGGCGGGCGTCCGAGGTCTGGGGTTACAGTGGGCGGCATGTCTGTGCCCAGCCACGATGCCCTGATGGCCGCCCTCGCGACCGTCGATGACCCCGAGATCCACAAGCCGATCACCGAGCTCGGCATGGTCGACTCCGTGTCGGTCGACGAGGCTGGCAAGGTCACCGTGACCGTGCTCCTCACCGTCGCGGGATGCCCGCTGCGGGCGAAGATCACCGAGGACGTCACGAATGCCCTCCGGTCGGTCGACGGCGTCACCGACGTCGACCTGACGCTCGGCGTCATGAGCGACGAACAGCGCAAGGGCCTCTCCGAGGCCCTGCGCGGCGGGGTCCCCGAGCGGGAAAACCCGTTCGCCAAGGCGGACTCCCTCACCCGCGTCTACGCGATCGCCTCCGGCAAGGGCGGCGTCGGCAAGTCCTCCGTGACGGCCAACCTGGCGGCCGCGCTGGCCGCGGAGGGGCTGAAGGTGGGCGTGCTGGACGCGGACATGTATGGCTTCTCCATCCCGCGCATGCTCGGCGTCGAGTACCCGCCGACCCAGGTGGAGGACATGATCATGCCGCCGGAGGCGAGTGGCGTGAAGGTGATCTCGGTCGGCATGTTCGTGCCCAACAACCAGCCGGTGATCTGGCGCGGACCCATGCTGCACCGGGCTCTCCAGCAGTTCCTGGCCGACGTGTTCTGGGGCGACCTCGACGTCCTCCTCCTGGACCTGCCGCCCGGCACGGGCGACATGGCGATCTCGGTGGCCCAGTCGATGCCGTCCTCCGAGATCATCGTGCTCACGACGCCGCAGCACGCCGCCGCGGAGGTCGCCGAGCGCGCCGGCACGATCTCCGTGCAGACCCACCAGAAGATCGTGGGCGTCATCGAGAACATGTCCTGGCTGGAACTCCCCGACGGCACCCGGCAGGAGATCTTCGGTAGGGGCGGCGGGCAGACCGTGGCGGACTCGCTCACGCGCGTCACCGGCGCCCAGGTCCCGCTCCTCGGCCAGATCCCGTTGGACCCGGCCCTGCGCGAGGGCGCCGACGAGGGTCGTCCTGTCGCGGTCCACGCGCCGGACTCCCCCGCCGGCCAGGCGTTGCGCGAGATCGCCCGTCAGCTGGCGTCGCGTTCGCGCGGCCTCGCCGGCCGCAAGCTCGGTCTGACTCCTCAGCGCTGATCCCGGGGCGGCGCCGCGAGGCCATCCGGCCACGCGGAAAGGCGTATCCTTCATCTCCGCCCGACGCGACCTGACCGCCTGCGAGTTGCCGCAGGCGGTCAGGTCGCGTCGGCGTCATAAGGAGTCGGTCGGTCGGGATCGAATCCCACGGGCCGCTGCGGCGCACTCGCCGCAGGCTGCGCCTCCCCCCCGGAAGGTTCGGTGTCGCCCGGCCGATGGTCCGGTATCGGCTCGTCCTCCAGCAGCGCTTCTCGAACGATGCGACGAGGGTCGTACTGCCGCGGGTCGTACGCCTTCCAGTCCACCGACTCGAAGTCGGG
>CAKUSI010000223.1 GCA_934678955.1 uncultured Austwickia sp.
CCACGCGGCGCCGCCGAGATCATGGAGTTGGCGCGTCGCCTGCCCGAGGTGCGCTTCGAGGTGATCGGCAACGCCAAGCCTGACGTGGCCGCCGCGCTGGCCGAGGCGTCCACCGCGCTGCCGAACCTCGACTACCAGGGCTTTGTGCCCAACGACGAGGCGCTGGCCCGGCTGCCCGGGGCGCTCGCGGGGCTCAGCCTGCTGCACGACGAGCCGAACTATGCGCATTCCGAGCCGACCAAGATCATGGAGTACATGGCGCACGCCGTGCCGTCGATCACCACGCCGAACGCCGCCTCCCGCGCGCTGGTCGAGGTCGCAGGGTGCGGGGTGGTGGTCGGGTTCGGTGACGTCACGGGCGCGGCCGACGCCATCCGCCGGCTCGACGAAGACCGTGCCGAACGTGAGGCGTTGGCGTCCTCGGGCTACGCCAAGGCGAGCGAACGCGACTGGAACCGTGACGGGCGGGAGTTCGCCGAACTCCTCGCGCGGTGGGCCGAAGAGAACGGCGTTGGCTGAGGGGCGCTCGCGGGTGGTGGGGGACGCCGCCCTGAGCACGCTCGGCATGCTGATGTCGGGCGGCGCCCAGTTCGTCCTCTCCGTCGTCGTCGGCCGGGTGTTCGGGGCCGGGACGCTCGGGGCCGTCCGCGGCGCCCTGTCCCTGGCCAACACGGCGAGCCTGTTGTGGCCTTCCGCGGCGGGTCAATCGGCGTCCTTGTTCGTGGCACGCGAGCTCGCGGCGGATCGCGCGGAGGTCGCCGGGCAGGTCGAACGACACCTGACGCTGAGGGTGGCGCTCGCCGTGCTGGTGCTCGCCCCCACCATGGCGCTGGTGTCGGTGTTCGTGCTGGGCCTGGGGTGGGGGGATGCGGCGTGGGTGGCCGCACTCGTGGTCGCCCTGGGCGCCTACCAGATCGCCCGGGGCATCCGGTTCGGGCGCGCCCGCGTGCGGATGGCCACCGTGGCCGAGGCCGCGAACGCGGTGCTGAGCGTGGCGCTGCTCGCGGTCGTGGCGTGGCTGCACCTGCCGGGGTGGTTGCTGGCCCCGCTCGTCGTGGGGAACGCGGCCTACGCGGTCGGGGCGCTGTGGCAGGCGCTGCGCGGCGCGGCCGGCATCGACCCGAGCCTTCGCCGGGAGCTCGACCTCTTCGTCCTGTGGGGTGTGGCCGGCACGGTGGCCTCGACGGGGCTGCTGCAGCTGTCGATGGTCATCGCCAAGGCGATCAGCGCCGGCCACGATGCCGGGCTGTACGCCGCGGCGATCTCGTTGGCCACCCCCCTCTCCATGGTCGCCCGGGCGCTGTCGATGGCGCTGTTCCCCGAGATGGCCCGGCAACTCGGGAGGCAGGACGAGGCGGCAACCCGCGCCATCGTCGACCGGGCCACCCGCGGCCTCATCGCGGTGATGACCCCCGGCTTCCTGATGCTGCTGGTGGTGGCCGAACCCTTGGTCACCCTCGTCTACGGTGCTGGGTTCCACGGCGCCGTCGAGCCGTTGCGGATCTTGCTGGTGGCCGTGTTGATCACGACGATTCCGGTGGCCGCCGTGAACTCGATCAACGTGAGGGGGCGCGCGGGCGTGCGACTCTCCGCGTTGCTGTCGTGGGTGGGGTTGCTCCTCGGGCTGGGGCTCATGGCCGTCCTGCACGGCCCCTTCGGGATCACGGGCGTGGCCTGGGGGTACCTGTCCGGCGTGTCGGCCACGGCCCTGGTGGCCTTCGGCCTCGTCTGGCGACGCGACCGCCACCGGTGGGTCTGGCCCGCGCTCGCGGTGGCACTCGCCGTGGGGGCCGCCGTCGCGTTGGCGGGGCTGGACGCCGCGGAGAGTTGGGCGGGGGCCCTCATCTCCGCGACCACTCTCGGCCTGCTGTGGGCTCCGGCCGCCTGGGTGGTCCTCCGAACCCCGGTTCAGGATCACATCCCCCCTGGGGAGGACTCCCCATGAACGGGTTGCCACCGATTGCCGCCGATGCGGTATTTCCCCAAGTGAGCGACGAAACCACTGGTGGTTCGCACATTGACATTCGAGCAGAGGTTCACAGTTTGGTATCTCACCTTGTGGCCGACTTGCACGTCTCGCGCCGGCGCCCCTAGAGTGCTCCGTGTACTCCTGATCACGGTGATCCGGCAAAGGACGTAGAGATTAACTCGACTCCTAGGTCTCCGTTATGCTGGGGTCACGGAAAATAACCCGAACTAGGAGGTCTGCTCGAATGAGCAACAAGACTCGTGGCGCACTGGCTCTCGTGGCCGCCGGCGCCCTCACTCTCACGATGGCCCCGCAGGCGTTCGCCTCGCTGGTGGACGACGACCCCGCTTGGAACCCGACCAAGGTCGACATGTCCACCAACGTGCACCGGATCGCGAACAACGACCGCATCTCGACCGCCATTGAGGCGTCGCAGTACCGCACCGACTGGGGCAAGGTCGAACTCGACAACATTCTCCGCTACAACGCTCCCGGAACCGTTTGGCACAACGTGCCGGTTCTTCCGAGCGTTGCCACTGAGGCTGGCGTCGAGGTTTCCCTCCCGGTGTGGCCGGTCCCCACGCAGATCACGGCGACCACGTACTACAAGGTCACCGGTCGCACGGTTAATGTCATCGTGGCTCGTTCGAACGACTTCAGCGACGCCCTTGCGGCGACCCCGCTGGCCGACGTTCTCGACGCGCCGGTCCTGATCAACCCGACCGACAAGCTCGACGCCCGCGTCGAGGCCGAGATCAAGCGCCTCAAGGCCAAGCACGGCACCGACGGCATCGTCGTCCACCTGCTCGGTGGCACGAACGCTCTGTCGCACGACGTCGAGAACGCCATCGACAAGGCGATCGGTGCTAAGAAGGACAGCGACAACTACACGCTGCGCTACCAGGGCATCGACCGCTACGAGACGGCTGTCAACATCGCGCTGCGCACGGTGATCGACTACGGGGTCGACTCCGAGGCCGACATCAACAACATCAACGTCTACCTGACGACGGGCAAGAACTTCCCCGACGCTCTCGCCGCCGGTGCTGCCGCGGCCCAGAACGACGGCGTCGTGCTCCTCACCAATGACGAGAAGCTCGACACCCGCGGGTTCACCGACAAGTTCCTGATCGAGTTGAACGATTGGGTGGACGACGACCCGTACGGTTGGGACATCAACACCACCGAGAACTTTGCGGTGGGTGGCCAGGCGACGCGCGCCAGCATCGCCAACGACATCCGCATCGCCAAGTCCTTCGACGGCCGCGACCGCTACGAGACGGCCACGCTGACCGCCACGGGCACCTTCAAGGCCCCCGGCAAGGCTGGCAACCCGACTCACTTCGCCGTGGTTTCGGGTGAGACCTACGCTGACGCGCTGGTGGCTTCCGCCTTCATCGCGAACGCTGATGGCCCGCTGCTGCTGAGCAAGCCGAACGCCCTCTCGCCGGTGACCGCCGCCTACCTGGAGGCCAACGCCGAGAACACCGACCACGTGTGGACCTTCGGTGGCCCCGGCGCCATGGCTCTGAGCGTGACCGACGCTATCAAGAAGCTGCTCACCTTCTGATCCAGGTGACGCCACTTCGGTGATCGACAAGTTGTGCCCCCCGCCTACCCGGCGGGGGGCACAACCCTTTTCGAGGGCCTCCGCAAGGTGTCGCTGAACGCCTCTTCCGGATCCCTTGGGCGCTTCTCCATCGGCACCCATGGTCCGTTAGAGTGAGGGCCATGACGACCACCTTGAAGGAGTCCTGATGCGACCAACACCACTTGTTCGAGCATGCGCCGCGGCCCTTGGCGCCTTCCTGGCCATCAGCGCGACCTCGGTCGCCTCGGCACAGGCCGCCACCCTGGAGAAGTCGCGGGTTGCCGGCGCCGATCGCTACGCCACGGCCGTCGCCATGAGCAAGGCCGCGCATAGCGGACATGTGGGGACCGTCTTTGTCGTGTCGGGCGAGAACTTCCCGGACGCGCTCGCGGCAGGCGCGGCGGCAGGCCGCATGCAGGCACCCGTGTTGCTGGCCAAGAAGGACTCCCTCCCCGGCGTGGTCGCCGACGAGATTCGGCGCCTCAACCCGTCCAAGGTTGTGGTCGTTGGCGGCGAGAACGCCATCAGTGCCCCCGTCTACCAGAGCATCGCCGCCCTGTCCGCCGACGCGCAGCGTGTGGCAGGCTCCGATCGCTACGAAACCGCAGCCCTGCTCGCCGATTTCGTCCCTGCCAACGATGAGAAGGCGGTGTACCTCGCATCCGGTGAGGTGTTCCCCGACGCGCTCGCCGCGGGCCCCGCCGCTGTCCGGCAGTCCGGCCCTGTCTTGCTGACCCGCAAGGCGGAGCTCCCCACGGTGGCGAGCCGCGTCATCTACGGTCTCGGGAACATCCCGGTTCGGGTCATCGGCGGCGATGCTGTCATCGCGAACTCCGTGTTGACTCAGGTCGAGGAGACCACGTACGCGCAGGACGTTCGGCGAGTGGCAGGTGCCGACCGTTACGTGACCTCCGCATGGTTGTCGGCCGACACGTTCACGGCCGCCGACGTGGTCTACATCACGACCGGAGCGCAGTACGCGGACGCCCTGGCAGGCGCACCTCTGGCTTCGCGGACGAGCTCCCCTATCCTTCTGGTTCGCACGGACCGGGTCGACGCATCGGTGTGCGACGAGATCAAGCGGCTGCGCCCGAGCAAGGTGGTCGCCCTCGGCGGCGATGCCAGCGTCTCCGAAGCCACGCTCAACGCGGCCGTGGCCTGCGCTGCGCCCGCCGCGCCACAGTCTCCTGCGCCCGCCCCGGCTCCAGGAACGCCCGGACCCGGCGCGCCCTCGGCGACCTGCACGAGCAACGGAACCGACACGCTGGACCGGGGCACGGCACGTGCTTCGATCGAACGCATGCTCAGCGTGATCCCGGCAGCCGACGCAGCCCGATACAACCCGGCCGACCCGATCGCCGATGAGATCTACATTCTCGAGGCGGAAGCAGCCAACCTGACCCGCGCGGGGGCGCCGGACGTGTGCCAGCAGGCCTACTACGTGGCCCAGGTGAAGTACGTGCACGCCCAGTTGTTCGAGGCCAAGGTCAAGCCGAACGAGGCCGAGCCCTACTACGACCGTGCGCGGGCGGCGTTCGCGACCATCCTGCCGATCGTCAACCCTGTGCTCTCCACCAACTACACGCTCTGACGTTTCGGACCGGCCGGGGTGACGTCTCAGCCGGGCGTTCCCTGCCTGCCATGGGGCTGGCGGGGCCACGCCCAGCTGCGGCGCCGCCCCGGCCGTTTCGCTGTCAGGACACGAACTCTCGGGACGAACCCCGCCCGCTGCACCGACGCTCTGGAGGCGTGGTTGGTGTCCTCCACCAGGATCGTGACCTGGTCCGCACCCGACTCGGCCGCCGCAGCGATGCGCTCTTCGAGCAACGCGGCCTGCAGCCGGTGCCCACGATGCTCCGGCGACACGTAATCGTCGAAGAGGTGCGCGGCCCTCGGCCAGACCCCGAGGTCCAGCCCGAGGTGCTCGTCGCGCACACGTCCGTACTCGATGTGGCCGAACCCGCACACCCGGCCATCCGGCCCGACGACGACGAAGAGGGCGATGCCGGGGGAGCGTGCCCGGCCAACGATCATCAGTGCCTTGCCCGGGCGCAGTTCCCCGGCCAGGTCCGACTCGAAACGGGCCAGGTCGGCCTCGGTGGCCAATCGCACCTCGTAGTGGGCTGCCACTGCGGGGTGCTGCGCCTGACCGGTCGGGCGGGCGTACAGGTGGGATGTCACGAGCACGGCCTCGACAGCCCGCGTCAGGAACCCGCGGCGTCGGCGTCGGCGTCGCGTCACGGTCGCAGCCGCCTCAGCACCCGCGAGACGGCGTCGTCCCCCACCCACCGGGAGTATTCGTAGGCGACACCGAAGTCCGCGGTGAGTTCGAACTTCCAGGGGTAGCGCCCGGCCCCCAGGTCGTAGGTGTCGGTGCTGTCGGCCGCGAACAACTCTTCGAACACGGCGATCCTGGCGCGGGAGGGCCGGTGCTTGGCCAGCTCGGGCTCGTAGGCGGTGTTCCAGGCCCACATGTGGCGGCCACGCTGCCAGGCCAACTCATAGAAGGCGAGGCGGCCATCGCCGGTGCGGGCCAGGTGAGCCACGGCGTGCGGTTGGTCGACCACCAAGGAGCGGTAGGCGGCAATGCGTCGCGGATCATCGAACAGCGATCGCCTCTCGTGACGACCTTGCGCGACGAGGTGCTCCTTCTCCCGCCGATGCAGACCGACCACCTCGTCGAACAGGGCGGCCGACGGAGCCGTGGCCGCGCTGACTTGCAGGCCGAGGTCCCGACGCAGCTTGTTCAGCGAGGTCAGGGAGCTGCGTGGCACCGTGCGGCGATAGGCGGCGAAGCCGTCGAAGGCGGAGAGCTGCACGCGGGGGATCTCAACCAGGGGCCGCACGTGGCGGTTGTGGTC
>CAKUSI010000224.1 GCA_934678955.1 uncultured Austwickia sp.
GTCTGGGCCGTGTCTCAGTCCCAGTGTGGCCGGTCACCCTCTCAGGCCGGCTACCCGTCGTCGCCATGGTAGGCCATCACCCCACCATCAAGCTGATAGGCCGCGAGCCCATCCCCCACCAAAAAATCTTTCCACCCACACCCATGCAGGCGCAGGTCATATCCAGTATTAGCCCCGGTTTCCCGGAGTTATCCCAAAGAGGGGGGCAGGTTACTCACGTGTTACTCACCCGTTCGCCACTCATCCACCCCAGCAAGCTGGAGCATCAGCGTTCGACTTGCATGTGTTAAGCACGCCGCCAGCGTTCGTCCTGAGCCAGGATCAAACTCTCCACAAAAAACCAAAAAAAGCAAAATCCCAGCAACAAACCAACCAAACCCCCAACACCCACCCCCCAACCACCACACCACAAAAACACAGCACAGCAGCAGAAAGACAGACACCAGGAGCCAGAATTGACTTGAAACCAACAAACAATTGGCATCGATCAAAAAATGGCACGCTGTTGAGTTATCAAGAATCGGATACCATCGCGATCCCCAGGAATTTCTCTCCCGGTTCACCGTGGCGACTTGTAGAAGTTATCTGAGCCGCTACTGCAGTGTCAAATCCAGTGCTTATGTATGCCTCGCTCGCGAGCCGTACATAAGCGTCAACAACAAAACATTTCGAATTGGAGCGACAGCTCTGCCTAGGAAGATGTTGTCGTCGGGATTCGGCCTGCAAGTTCCTCCGGATGCACGATCACTCCGAAGGGTTAGCGGCCTGTGGCAATGTAGTCGCCTGGTTCGGCTTGGTCAAATCCAGACCGGCACCGCGCTGGGCAACCTCCCAAACGTACCTCGGGGCGGGCCGGCTGGTCAAGCTGGAGAGACGGCTGCTTCTGTGCGCTGCAGGAGACGCTCCAGCGCTTCGAGCTGTGTCCACGCCGCCGCGACCATCGCGCGGACCCCCGGGGACTCCTCATCCAGACGCCAGGAGCTCGCGCCATCGGGCGACCAGGTGCCCGCGCCGGGTCCGCGCGGGGTGGATCGCAGCACCTGCTGGGCCGAGTCGACGCGGTGCAGCACCTGGGTGGCCTGGCCGGTCTCGGCCACCATGAGGCGGTGGCGTGCGCTCGGAACGGGCCACAGCATCCGCACCTGCACGCGACGCCGGTCCTCGACGCTCGACGAGTCGTTGGACCTGGCACCGGGCGGCGGGTCCCACAGGTGCACCGTCAGATAGCGAGCGGACTCGGCCAGGCCGTCGAGTTCCTGCACGCTGCGGTCGACCTGGCGTTGGAGGTGGCGCAGTTCCTGCTGACCGTACTGTCCGTTCGCCACACTCCGGGCGATCCGCTCGATTCGCTCCAGACCGGCCCCGAAGTCGCTCAGCGAGCGGGCCGCGCGCTGCTCAAGCCGCTCGTCCGGCTCGATCGCGGCGCCTTGCCGCGCAACGCTTTCCGCCACTGGTCGCCTCCCTGTTTCGCGCAGTATCACCGTACGAAAGTCGCCTGCACGAACGTCGCACCGCGCGAGTGTCGCCCGTACGAACGCCCTGCGCCGCGACCTTCGAGCGCCGCGGCCCGACATTCGAATCCATTGGCGCACAATGACGGCGGCCCTCAGCCGGGCCACGGCGGCGGCATCGTCCCGTCCCCATCGGCCCATGCAGGGGCCAGCTGAGGCGCCACGGTCGAAAGGCCCGTCAGACCGGTCGGTGTTCCTAGGCGTTCTTCGGTGGAGCGGAGGCGACCGCGTTCACCGCCGGGACGGCGGGTTCTGCCCGACGCGTGCCGCCTCCCCCGTTCCCGCCGGGTGCGCCACTCGCCGAAGCGGACGCCGGTCCCGGCGGGGAGGCGGCGGAGGCTCCCGCTGCCGCAGAGGCCACCGTGGGGAGCGAGCCCAGAAGGAGGGCGACCACCTCGAACTGCGCCTGCGTCGCATGAGTCAACGCCATGGCGCCCGCCTCCCCCGCCGCCTGCAGGCGGATCAGCCGGCTCGCCTCGGCCGCGACGTCCACGTCGCGAATACGCCCCTGAGCTGCGGCCAGGTTCAGCTGCGAGACGTCCAGGAACTGCATCTGGCGGAGCAGAGCGTTCTCCGCGACGCCCACCCCGGCGCGCCGCTCGTTCAGCAGCGCGATGGCTTCGTCGATACGCGTCAGGGCTTCCCCCGCCTCCTCGACCGTGCGCACTGAGATCGTCGCGAGCGACCCCGTGGCGGAAGCCTGCGTCGTCTCGGTCGGGCTCGACGCGGGCGCCGCCGGAGCCGCCGATGCCGGTGGGGCGGGCTGGCTCTGCGTCACCGTGCGGGTGAGCGTGAAGCCGCCGGACTGGTCGTTCCCAGGAGTCCGCCATAGGCGGGCATCCATCGTGACGCTGCCGCCCGCGGCAAACGTGACGAGAAAGCCGTTGTTGGTGTAGCTCCCCACGACCGAGCCCGACGCGTCACCCGCGTAGACCGTCCCACCCTGGACCCAGTACGTGCCGGCCACGGGGTCGCCCGTGAACGAGACCACGTTCTTCGCCTTCGACCCGCTGAAGGAGGCCACGGAATAGGTCACCGTCTCGACGGGCGATGGAGCGGTGGAATCGGAAGGTGCCGTCGGGTTCGACGCAGGGTCCGTCGGGGCAGTCGGCGGCGCGGCCGAAGGTGCGGGCTCCGCAGGGGCGGGCGTGGCGGCGAAGGTGCCCCCGGCGCCCAGCCCCAGGTGCTCTCCCGCCGCACCTGCAAGCGAGACCGTGTATGAATGATCGCGGCCCGCGCCGACCTGGAAGGACCACGCGGAGCGGGAACCATCCAGCAACCGCATCGTGTTGTATTGGGTGTTCCTCGCGATACCGTCCAGAGACTCCAGCGCGTGCTGCAGCATCTCCTGCATGACGGCCCGCTGGCTCGCCCCGTACGTCCAATTGCCGGCCTGCACCGCGATGACCCGCATCCGCTGCAACAACCCCATGCTCTCGGACAGCGCCGAGTCGACCACGCGCAGCAGGTTGACGCCGTCCTGGACGTTCTGCTGCGCCTGACGGGCCCCCAGCATCTGCGCCCGCATGCCTTCCGCGATGGCGAGACCCGCGGCGTCGTCCACGGCCGAGTTGATCCGCATCCCCGACGACAGGCGGGCCATCGAGGTCTGCATCTGGTCCATCTGGGCGCGCCAGATCTGCAGCCCGACGCGACGCGAGAAGTCGCCGTCGCTACCGATCCTCATCGCGTCACTCCTTTGACACGTACCACGACACGCACCACGCGCCATCCATGGCGTGCGCCCGACCGTCGTCGGGTGGGGCTCTTCGCACCCGACATGGCGCGGGTGGGGTGTGGGGGCCGACCGTCGTCGGCATGAGGCCCACTCCGGCCTCATCCGCCCCATCGGCCCGTCGGCTGCGCAGTTGAGCGCGCACCCTGACGTGGCGGGCGGTGCCGACCGCTCCAAGACGCCGGCCACGTCATGACGCGCTGACCCCGGGTCAGGGACTCGGGCTCCCGATGCGGGGGAAGGGCTCGGTCGAGAACACGACCTCGACCGGCACCTCGAAGAACGCGGCGATGCGCAACGCCACGTGCAGGCTCGGCGCATACTCGCCTCGCTCGAGGTAACCGATCGTCTGGTAATGGACTCCCAACGCCTCGGCGAGCTGCCGCCGCGACACCCCGCGCTCGGTCCGCAAGACGGCGATCCGGTTGTGCACTTGGTCGGCCATCCGCTCAGTACCCCTTGGCCATCACGCGATCCCGGGCCGCGGCGACCTCGGAGCCGGATTGGCGGCGCGCCATGCGTGAGAGCGCGAGCGGCGCCAGCAGGAGACCGATCACGGACCACGCGCCCAACACGCCCACCGTCTCGAGGACCCGCCAGGACTGCCCGATCTCCAGCGCCACCGCGTCTTGCGGGAGGAAGGCGGACCGCATACCGAGCCCGATCCAGTACGGCGGGAGCGCCTGCGCCAGGTAGTGCAGCCAGGTCGGCAGAGCGGCCAGCGGGTAGAAGACCCCGGAGATCGCGAAGCTGCCGTAGACGAAGATGCTGGCCCAGCCGAAGGCGGCGACGTCGCGCACCAACGCCCCGAACACGGCCCCGGCGGGCAGGACCGCGCACAAGCCCAGCACGCTGACCCAGCCGAAGGTCACCCAGCCGCCGATCCCCTGGGGGACCGCGTCGCCGAAGACCAACGCAGCGGCCAGCACGAACGCCAGAATCGGCACGAACGTGGTCCCCAGGGCGAGCAGTACGTTGCCCAGCAAGTGGCTGCGAATCCCAAGCGGCGTGGCCTTGGCGCGCAGCAGCGTTCCGTCCTCCCGCTCGGTGATGAGCTGGCCCGCGACGGCCATGAAGCCGCTGCTCACGAGGCTCATCACGAGGATCCCCGGCACACCGAGCTGCGCCAGGCTGATCTCGCTGCCCATCACGGACTGGCCGCGCAGGAACCAGAGGACCGCAAGACCGATGGCGGGGAAGAGGATCCAGGACAGCGCGCTCCAGCTGAACAGCTGGACCCGCAGTTCGATCCGCGCTTGCCGCAGCGCACCGCCCAGCACCGCGCCCGTGGCGGTGCGGGGACCCCGTCCCCCCGACGCGCTCGTGGCCTTTGACCCGTTCATGATGTCCCCTCCTTCGACCGATCCTCATGGGTGTCAGACTTATAACCCGCTGGGTGGAGACCGTCAGGGGCGGCGCGCGCCCCGCCGCGGCCGTCGTACGAAGCGAGCATCCTCGACGCCTCGTCATGGTCCAGGTCCGCCCCGGTCTCGACCCGGTGCACCAGCGCGAGGTACGCATCCTCGAGCGAGGCGCGGCGCACCTCCAGGTCGGTGACCGTCGTCCGCGGGTCGGCGAGAACGCCGCGCAGGAAATCGGCCGGGTCCTCCGTGGCGTGCACGTGGGTCACGCCGTCGGCGTGCCAGCGCACTTCGCTGCGCCGGGACGTGCGTCGCCGCAGCGCGTCCGGCGAACCCTGCGCGACGATGCGGCCCGCGGCGAGGATGAGGATGCGGTCGGCCAGCTTCTCGGCCTCGTCGAGGTCGTGGGTGGTGAACAGGACCGCTACGTCGTCGTCCGCCAGGCCCCGGATCAGGTCGTGGAAGTCCCGCCGCGCCGCGGGGTCGAAACCCGCCGTGGGCTCGTCGAGGAACAGGACCTCCGGCACCCCGACCAGGCCGACCGCCACGTCCAGGCGGCGCCGCTCGCCCCCGGAGAGCGTCATCACGCGTCGATCCGCGAATCCGGCGAGCCCCACCCGTTCCAGCAGTTCGTCGACCGGCCACGGCCGGGGCCTCTCCGGCGTCGCGTACGGCCCGTAGAACTCGCCGACGTGGTGCACGAGCTCGCGCACCCGCCACCTCGAATGGTCGCGCCACGTCTGCAACACAACGCCGACGCGGGCGCGCCAGGCCTCGTCGCCCCGCAGCGGCTCCACGCCCAGCACCTCCGCGTGACCTGCCGACGGCGCCCGGAAGCCTTCCAGGATTTCGATCGTCGTGGTCTTGCCGGCCCCGTTGGGACCGAGAAGCGCGACCACCTCTCCTGCGCCCACGTGAAGGTCGACGCCCGCCAGGACCTCGTTGGCCCCGTAGGCCATCCGCAGGTCGCGCGCGGCGATGGCCGAAGCGCCTGTCGCATTCATGCGGTTGAAGATAGCAGAGATACTACGGAATCTGTAGCACTTCTGCTACAGATTGGGTCATACCTGCGATGACGCCCGGCCGCCAAGAACGCCTGAATCGCCAACGCCCGCCCTCGACCAACCTGTGGCCCTGCTCACGACGAAGTCCGGCGACTCCGGCAACCACAGGCGGGGGCCGACGACTAGGCTCCCGCTCATGGCCATCCGATCCGTCTTGATCGCAAACCGCGGCGAGATCGCCGTCCGCATCGCCCGCGCGTGCAGGGACTCCGGCGTCACGTCCGTCGCCGTCTACGCCGACCCAGACCGCGACGCGTTGCACGTCAAGGTGGCCGACGAGGCATACGCGCTGGGCGGTTCCACCCCCGGGGAGAGCTACCTCGTCCAGGAGAAGCTCTTGGCGATCGCCAAAGAGGCCGGGGCCGACGCGGTGCACCCCGGGTACGGGTTCCTCGCCGAGAATGCCTCGTTCGCGCAGGCGGTGATCGACGCGGGGCTGACCTGGATCGGCCCGTCGCCGCAGGCCATCGATTCCCTCGGCGACAAGGTCAAGGCCCGGCACATCGCCACGCGCGCCAACGCGCCGCTGGTGCCGGGCACCAAGGACCCGGTGGAGGACGCGCAGGAGATCATCGACTTCGCCAATGAGCACGGGCTGCCGGTGGCCATCAAGGCGGCGTATGGCGGTGGCGGCCGCGGCCTCAAGGTCGCCCGCACCCTCGAGGAGATCCCCGAGCTGTTCGACTCCGCCGTGCGCGAGGCAGTGACCGCGTTCGGCCGCGGCGAGTGTTTC
>CAKUSI010000225.1 GCA_934678955.1 uncultured Austwickia sp.
CGGTCAGGCGGGTTACGGCCTGCTGGCCTGGCTGGTGCTGCACGGCGGCTGGGAGCACTGGCTGCGCATCGCCCCCTAACGCATCGCCCCCTGGCGCGAGCCGCGCCCGAGGACATACCCCCGAGGGCACCATCCCGACGACGCCTCGCCCTGTTGCGCGACCTCCCGGCGCGTTTTACGGTGCCGGTGGTTGGACTATTGTCAGCCGACCGCGCGACCGCTTCCCAGGTGTGCACGGGTCGGCGCGGGAGGAGGTGCCGATGCGTACGGTCTTCGCCCATGGGCAGCTTCGGCTCTACATGCTCGCGCTGCTCGAACAGCGACCCCTGCACGGGTACGAGGTCATTCGCGACCTGCAGACCCGCTTCGACGGGCTGTACAGCCCCAGTGCCGGCACGGTCTATCCCCGGCTGGCCAAGCTGCAGGCGGTGGGGCTCGTCGAGCGCTCGGACGAGGGCCGCAAGTCCACCTATCGCCTCACCAGCGCCGGACAGCGGGAGCTGGAGACCCGCCGCGACGAGGTCCTCGCCCTAGAGGAGAACCTGACGTCCACCGCCCAGCGGCTCGCCGAGGATGTGCGCCGCGTCACCGGCCATGCCCCCACGTCGGGATCCCAGACCCCGGCCGGCCCGACCCGAAGTTCCCCCCACTGGGCGACAGCCGTCGCCGAGGCCTTGCTCAGCCGGCTGGTCACCGACCTGATCGAGGACCCCGCGTCAGCCCAGCGCCTGACGCACACCATCGGCAGACTCGGGGCCGACCTTCATGCGGCGACGACCGGCGGTCACGCCGGCGCGGTGCCCGACCTGACCGTGGTCCCCGGCTGGACCGTGACACCTAGCGGTCAGGGCGGACCGAGCGGTCAGGGCGGTCAGGGCGGACCGAGCGGGCCCGGTGGACGCAGTGAGTCCGGCGAGGCCCCTGGTCGGGCGAGGCGGCCCCAGAAAGGAGGCGGCCCGCCGAGCGCAGACCAGATCGCCGACGTCGCGGAGATCCTGCACGACGCGTTCCTGCAGATCCGACGGGTCTTGGAGACACCGCGCTGGGTCGACCGCTAGATCCGGTCCTGGATCCCGGCGTCGGCCCGCCGGAAGAGCGGGTAGCCGCAGGCGGCGCCGCCGGAGTCGGCCGCGACCTCCCAGTGGTCGAGCCGCCAACCCTGCGCCTCCACCGCTTCGATGCTCTCCCCGAACATCTCGACCTCGCCGTGGTCTGGCGGGTTCCACGCACTCAGCTTCAGCTTCACGGCGAAGACCCTGGCCCCGCGTTCGTAGGCGAGGCGAGCCTGCCCGACCAGTTTCGCGAGATCGCTCTCTCGACTCATGCCTCGAGCCTAGGCGGTCGGCGCGGTCAGCCCCTCGCGGGGCGCACGGTCAGCCTTCGGCCGGATGGGCCGCGCCTTCGTCGGTGACCCACGGCTTCCCGATCCGGAACACACGCGCCAGGGCCGTGGCGATGAGCTGGTCCGGCCGGCCCTCCGCCCGCTGCGTCGCGGTGACGTCGATGCGGTAGACGGCGGCGCGCTTGGTCCGGTTGATCTCGCTGCCCTCGCAGACGAGCAGGTCGCCCTCGAAGCCCCCGTTGAGGAACTCGGTGTGCACGTCCTGGGCCACCGCCAGCGTGCCGTGGCTGTTGCTGACGGCCGAGTGCACCACGTCGATGAGCAGCATCGTCACGCCGCCGTGGGCGGTGCCGGCGATGTTGAGGTGCCGGGAGGTGACCGGCATGGTCGCCTTGCAGTAGCCCGCGTGCAGCTCGGTGATGTCGATGCCCAGCCAGTCGGCCACCGGGTCGGCGACGAGCTTGTGGTACAGGGCCGCGTCGATGGTCGTCATGGTTCCTCCGGTATCCGTGCGGGCGCGGGCGCGACCGGGGCGGTCGCGCCGTGAGGCGTACGAGTCAGGGGTATGAACTATCAGGGGTGTGAAATGTCAGGGGCATGAAAAGTCGACGTATGAAACGCCAGGGGCACGATCTGCCGCGGCGCGGCTGTCGGCGCGAACACGCGACGTCAGGACCTCACGGGGTGAGGACGATCTTGCCGAAGGTATCGCCCGAGGCCATCCGCTCGAATCCGCGACGGGCCTCGCCGAGTGGCATGACCTCGTCGATCTGTGGTCGGATCCCGCGGCGGGTCACCAGCTGCGTCAGCCGCTCCAGCTCGTGTCGGTTGCCCATCGTGGACCCGACCACCCGAAGCTGTCGGAAGAAGATCTTGGTGAGCTCCGCGCGGGTCGGCGCGTCGCCGCTGGTCGCACCGGAGATCACGATCGTCCCGCCAGGGCGCAGCACGTTGACGGAGTGGCTCCAGGTGGCGGCGCCGACCGTCTCCATCACCGCGTCGACCTTCTCGGGCAGCCGTTCTCCGGAGTCGAACGCGGCCTCCGCCCCGAGCGCCAGCGCCTGCCCGCGCTTGTCCTCGTTGCGGCTGGTCACCCACATGCGCAGGCCCGCCGCCACTCCCAGCTGGATGCAGGCCGTGGCCACGCCGCCGCCCGCGCCCTGCACGAGCACCAGCGAACCGGGCGACAGGCCGGCGCCGTTGAACAGCATCCGGTAAGCGGTCAGCCAGGCGGTCGGCAAGGTCGCCGCCACCTCCCAGCTCATGCCCTGCGGCTTGTCGACGAGGTTGCTGGTCGGGATCGCGACGCGCTCGGAGAACGTCCCGGGGTGCAGTTCCGACAGGATGGTCCGGCGCGGGTCGAGCGTCTCGTCCCCGGACCAACCCTGGGAGGCCACCACCGAGTGCACGATCACCTCGCGGCCGTCCTCGGTGACGCCTGCCCCGTCGCAGCCAAGGATCATCGGTAGCCGCTCTGAGGGCAGCCCGACTCCCATCAGCGACCACAGGTCGTGATGGTTGAGGGACGCCGCCTTCATGGTCACCAGGGTCCAACCATGGGGAACTTCAGGCTCGGGAAGGTCCCCCACCACGAGACCCGCGAGCGGGTCGCCCATCGACTGGCTGGCGGCGTAGACGGCGAGCATGCCCGAAAGCCTAGCCAACGTCCCGCCTCCCCGCTCCGAAGCCCCGGTGAGGCGCCGAGGCGTCCGCCCGGGGCGGCGTTACGCTGGTCCGGCAACGAGCTTGCCCCAAGGGAGGATTGGTGCCGGTGCAGTCGTCCGTGGCGAAAGCCCGTGTCCGGCGGTGGTTTTGGGCTTTCGCGGACGTCGTGATCTGGATCGTCGCGATCGTCGCCACCGTCTTGCTGCGCTACGACGTCCTCAACGGGGTCGTCTCGCCCGCGGGGCTCATCCGCAACGCCCTCATCCTCGGCGTCGGGTGCGGGCTGGGTCAGCTGCTGTTCGGCACCCTCCTCGGCCCCTACCGGGTGAGCCACACCCGCGGTTCCTATGAGGAGACCTTCGACCTGGCCCGCTCGATGGTCGCGACCACCATCGTGGCGTTCCTGGTGGTCTACCTGGTCTGGCACCCCGTCTACCTGCCCCGCTCGGCACCCGTGCAGGGCGGTGGCTTCGCGCTGCTCGGCGCGTGCGCGCTGCGGCTGGCGTTCCGCTCGTTCCGCACCAAAGAGATCCGCGGCCGCGAGGTCGGCGCCCGGGCGATCGTCTACGGGGCGGGCGACACCGGCCGTCGACTGGTCAAGAGCGCGATCCGCGAGGCGGAGGCGGGCATTCTCCCCGTGGCGATCCTGGACGACACCAAGGAACGGGGCCGGCTGCGGATCGAGGGGATCGCCGTGCGGGGCACGAAGGCCGACGTGGTCGAGGTCGCCGCCCGCGAGCGCGCGACCATGCTGATCATCGCGGCGCCGCACGCCGGCCCCGCCGACCTGCGCGAGCTCTCCGAGGCGGCCCATACAGCGGGTCTGGCCGTCAAGATCCTGCCGTCGCTGTCCGAACTGCTGGACGCCGGCGAGGAATCGACCGCCCGGACCGCCTCCGGGGGCGGCGTTCGCGATCTGCGCGACCTCGACCTGACCGACCTGCTGAGCCGGCCGCCGGTGCAGCTCGACACCACCGCGATCGCGGCGCAGTTGCAGGGGAAGAGGATCCTCGTCACGGGGGCGGGCGGGTCGATCGGTTCCGAGCTGTGCCGGCAGATCGCCAAGTTCTCCCCCGAGCGCCTCTACCTGCTGGACCGGGACGAGTCCGGCCTGCAGGGCACCCAGATGAGCCTGACGGGCCAGGGGTTGCTGGACTCCGACGACGTCCTGCTCGCCGACATCCGCGACCCCGAGTGCCTGGCGCTGGTCTTCGCGCAGGCGAAGCCGCAGGTCGTGTTCCACGCCGCGGCCCTGAAGCACCTGCCGCTGCTGGAGTCCTTCCCGTTGGAGGCGTGGAAGACGAACGTGACCGGCACGCTCAACGTGCTCACCGCGGCCGCCGACGCGGGCGTCGACGTCTTCGTCAACGTGTCCACGGACAAGGCCGCGGACCCGACCAGCACGCTCGGCTACAGCAAGCGCGTGACCGAGCGACTGACCAGCCACTTCGCCCGGACCCAACCGGGTCGCTACGTGTCGGTGCGGTTCGGCAACGTGCTCGGCTCGCGCGGCTCGATGCTGCACGCGTTCACCGCCCAGATCGCCGCGGGCGGCCCGGTGACCGTCACGCACCCCGAAGTGCAGCGTTATTTCATGCTCATCCCGGAGGCCTGCCAACTCGTCCTCCAAGCCGGCGCGATCGGCCACGACGGCGAGGTGATGGTGCTGGAGATGGGCGAGCAGGTCAAGATCGTCGAGGTGGCGCGCACCCTGATCCGTATGTCGGGCAAGAAGGTGGAGATCGTCTTCACCGGGCTCCGGCCGGGCGAGAAGCTCGGAGAGGACCTCTTCGCGGGCGCCGAGGGGCGGCGCGGCACCGGCCACCCCCTGGTCGACGCGGTGGACGTGCCCGCCCTGGAACCGGCCCTGGTGCGCGCGGCGCCGCTCCACGACGCGGTCTCCGCGTACGAGTGGATGCGCGGTGCCGCCCTCGGCGCCGACCCCGGGCAGGTCGAGCCGGCCCACGGGACGCACCCAGTCAGCGCCGGCGGCTCCCCGCTCGGTGGCCCCGCCCCCGGTGGTCCCGCCTCCGGTGGTCCCGCCTCCGGTGGTCCCGCCTCCGGCGAGCCCGCTGCGGCGGCCCCGCCACCTGGCCTTCCGGCCGAGATCCACCCGCCCCGGACCTCCGTACGAGCGGCGCCTCCCCGAACTGACAGGAGCCCCCGACCATGAGCCCGCAGGCCTCCTCCCCCGCGGCCGTCCCCGTCGATGCCCCGGACGTCGCCACGCGCGAGGGCCTGGCGGCGATGGCCGGGGCGACCGTGGCGATCACGGGCGGGACCGGCTCGTTCGGCTCGACGATGGCCCGCCACCTGCTGCGCTCCGACGTCGGTTGCGTGCACATCTTCAGTCGTGACGAGGCCAAGCAGCACGACATGCGGCTGGCGTTCTCCGACCCGCGGCTGCGGTTCTTCATCGGCGACGTGCGCGACCCCGAGTCCTGCGCGGCGGCGTTCGCCGGAGTCGATCACGTCTTCCACGCGGCGGCGTTGAAGCAGGTGCCGAGCTGCGAGTTCTTCCCGATGCAGGCCGTGCGCACCAACGTGCTCGGCAGCCGGCACGTCATCGACGCCGCCGCCCGGGCCGGCGTGCGCTCGGTCGTCTGCCTGTCGACGGACAAGGCGGTCTACCCCGTCAACGCGATGGGGATGACGAAGGCGCTCATGGAGAAGCAGGCGCAGGCGTTCGCGCGGCAATATCCCGACAGCCCGACCACGATCTCGGTCACCCGCTACGGCAACGTCATGTATTCGCGCGGGTCGGTGATCCCGCTGTTCGTCCAGCAGATCCAGGCCGGCACGCCGCTGACGATCACCGAGCCGCTCATGACGCGCTTCCTGATGTCTCTCGAGGCCTCGGTGGACCTGGTCGTCTACGCGTTCTCGAACGCCGCCCCCGGCGACCTCTTCGTCCGCAAGGCGCCCGCGAGCACGGTGGAGGTGTTGGCCCGCGCCGTGGCCGAGCTGCTCGGACGCCCCGACCACCCGATCCGCGTGATCGGCTCCCGGCACGGGGAAAAGCTGCACGAGACCTTGCTGTCGGTCGAGGAGATGGCCAAGGCGGAGGACCGCGGCGGCTACTTCCGCGTCGGTGTGGACGCGCGCTCGATGCAGTACGAGCAGTACTTCGAGGAGGGCACCCCCGAGGTGTCCCGGCTCACCGACTACACCTCGGAGAACACCGAGCGTCTCGACGTGGCCGGCACCAAGGAGCTGCTGCTGACGCTGCCCGAGATCCGGGCCCTCGTGCAGGGCGCGGCATGACGCGCATCGTCGTGACCGGGGCCGCAGGGTTCCTCGGCTGGCACGCCCTCGCCCGCATCGGCACGCTCGACGGGGTGGAGGCGGTCCCGATCGACCGGGCGGCCTTCGCCGGACCGGCGCTCGACGAGGC
>CAKUSI010000226.1 GCA_934678955.1 uncultured Austwickia sp.
GCCGCGACCTCTCCGCTGCGCACCTTGCGCGCCAGGGCGGTGCCCGCCTCCACGATCAGGGCGTACGCCGAGATGTGGTCGGGCCGACACTCCAGGGCCGCCTCCAGCGACTCCTTCCAGTCGGCGGCCGACTCGCCGGGGGTGCCGTAGATGAGGTCGAGGCTGACCTGGTCGAAGCCCGCCGCCCGCGCCCAGTCGACCACCGCCGGCACCCGCAGCGGGTCGTGGGTGCGGTCGAGTGTCGCGAGCACCTTGGGCACCACTGACTGCATCCCGACCGAGACCCGGGTGAAGCCGACCGCACGCAGATCCTCCAGGTCCCACGACGCGACGCTGTCGGGATTGGTCTCGATCGTCACCTCGACATCGTCGGCGAGCCCGAACTCGCCGGCGATGCTCGCCAGGATCGACCTCGGCGAGCACGAACTGGACCGGATGGCCGGCGAGCTCACCGTGATCCTCGACGCCTTCGCCACCGTGGGGGAACTGAAGGACACGGACGTCCCCGGCATGAGCCACCCGGTGCCGCTCACCAACGTGCTCCGCGAGGATGTGCCCCGTGAGGGACTGACCCCGGCCCAGGCGCTCGCGGGGGCGCCCGAATCCGAGGACCAGCGCTTCAGCGTGCCGCGCATCCTCGACGAGGACTGAGACGATGGGCGAGCACGATCTGACCCGGCGGTCCGCGGCGAGCCTCGCGGAGGCGTTGGCCGCGGGGGAGATCTCCTCCGTGGACGTCACGCAGGCGCACTTGGACCGGATGAGCGCGGTCGACGGCCGCGTCCACTCCTACCTGCACCGCAACGACGAGCAGGCGTTGACCGTCGCCCGCGAGGTCGACGAGGCCCGCGCGGCGGGCCGGGAACTGCCGGAGCTCGCCGGGGTGCCGGTCGCGGTGAAGGACATCGCCTGCACGATCGGGCAGCCGACGACGGCAGGCAGCAGGATGCTCGCCGGGTGGCTGCCGCCCTACGACGCCACGATCGTGCGCCGCCTCCGCGACGCGGGGATGCCGATCCTCGGCAAGACCAACATGGACGAGTTCGCGATGGGCTCCTCCACCGAGTTCTCGGCGTTCGGCCCGTCCCGCAACCCCTGGGACCTCGAGCGGATCCCCGGCGGCTCGGGCGGCGGCTCCTCCTCGGCGCTGGCCAGCTTCCAGGCGCCCCTCGCGATCGGTTCGGACACCGGCGGCTCGATCCGCCAGCCCGCCGCGGTCACCGGGACGGTCGGCGTCAAACCGACGTACGGCGGGGTGTCCCGCTACGGCGTGATCGCGATGGCGAGCAGCCTGGACCAGATCGGGCCGTGCGCCCGGGACGTGCTCGATGCGGCGCTGCTGCACGAGGTCCTCGGTGGGCACGACCCGCTCGACTCGACCTCGCTGCCCGGGCCCGTACCGCCGGTCGTGGAGGCCGCCCGTCGCGGGCTCACCGGCGACCTCACCGGCCTGCGCATCGGCGTGGTCACCGAGCTGTCCGGAGAGGGCTACCAGGCCGGGGTCGCGGCCCGTTTCGCCGAAGCGCTGGAGCTGCTGCGGGGCCTCGGCGCGCAGGTCCACGAGGTGTCGTGCCCGTCGTTCACGTACGCCCTGGCGGCGTACTACCTGATCATGCCCAGCGAGGCGAGCAGCAACCTGGCCCGCTACGACGCGGTGCGCTACGGCCTGCGCGAATACCCCGCCGGGGTCGACGACCCGACGATCGAGCAGGTCATGAGCACGACCCGGGAGCGGGGTTTCGGGCCGGAGGTGAAGCGGCGGGTGATCATCGGCACGTACGCGCTGTCCTCGGGCTACTACGACGCCTACTACGGGCAGGCCCAAAAGGTGCGCACCCTGATCGCGCGGGATCTGGCCGCCGCGTTCGAACGCGCCGACGTGCTGGTGAGCCCCACCGCCCCGACGACGGCGTTCCGGATCGGGGAGAAGCTGGACGACCCCCTGGCGATGTACCTCAACGACATCGCCACCATCCCGGCCAACCTCGCGGGGGCGCCGGGGATGTCGCTGCCGTCAGGCCTGGCGGAGGAGGACGGCCTGCCGACCGGCGTGCAGATCCTCGCCCCGCCGATGGCGGACGAGCGGATGTATCGGGTGGGCGCCGCCTTGCAGGCCGCGTTGGAGGATCGGTGGGGCGGGCCGCTGCGGGCCCGAATCCCGGATGTGGAGTCGCTGCCGGAACCGCGCGAGGTCGGCGCGGCGGGGCAGGCCGCGGAGAGGCAGGAGCGATGAGCCCGGAACCGCCCCTGATGCACCCCAGGATCGACGGGGCGAGGGACGCCGCGGACCACGCGCCGGTCGACGCCGAGTCGCTGGTGGACCTGGACTCGGCCCTGGAGGCGTACGACCCCGTCCTCGGGCTCGAGGTGCACGTCGAACTGTCCACGACCACGAAGATGTTCTGCGGCTGCTCCACCGCGTTCGGCGCCGAACCGAACAGCCAGGTGTGCCCGGTCTGCCTCGGCCTGCCGGGCGCCCTGCCGGTGACCAACGCCGCGGCCGTCGAGGCGGCGATCCGGATCGGCCTCGCGTTGAACTGCCAGATCGCGCCGAGCTGCCGCTTCGCCCGGAAGAACTATTTCTACCCGGACATGACGAAGAACTTTCAGACGAGCCAGTACGACGAGCCGATCGCCCACGACGGCTGGCTGGAGGTGGAGCTCGACGGCGGCGCGGGGGAGGCCGGCGAGGTGTTCCGTGTCGAGATCGAGCGGGCGCACATGGAGGAGGACGCCGGCAAGCTCGTCCACGTCGGCGGCGCCACCGGCAGGATTCACGGCGCGGACTACTCGCTGCTGGACTACAACCGGGCCGGCATTCCCCTGATCGAGATCGTCACCAAGCCGATCGTCGGCGCGGGGGAGCGGGCCGGTGAGGTCGCCCGCGCCTATGTCGGCGCGCTCCGGGATCTGATGCGGGCCCTGAAGGTGTCCGACGCGCGCATGGAGCAAGGCTCGCTGCGCTGCGACGTCAACCTGTCGCTCCGCCCCCGCGCGGGCGCCGACCGGCGCGGCCCGGAGCAGCTGGCGGTGCCGCTCGGGACACGCACCGAGACCAAGAACGTGAACTCCCTGCGCAGCGTGGAGGGCGCCTGCCTGTATGAGATCCGTCGGCACGCAGCCGTGCTCGGCGCGGACGGGAGGATCACCCAGGAGACGCGCCACTGGCATGAGGACACCGGGATCACCACGTCCGGCCGGGTGAAGTCGGACGCGGACGACTATCGGTACTTCCCGGAACCCGACCTCGTCCCGGTGGCGACCACGCCGGAGCGGGTGGAGCAGCTGCGGGCGAGTCTGCCTGAACCGCCCGCCGTCCGGCGCCGGCGCCTGCAGGACGAGTGGGGTTTCACCGACCTGGAGATGCGCGACGTCCTCGGGGCGGGCGGTGCCGCCTTGGACCTGTTGGAGGAGACCGTCGCGGCGGGCGCGACGGCGGGTGCCGCCAAGAAGTGGTGGCTCGGGGAGGTGGCCCGGCGGGCGAACGCCGACGGGGTGGAGCTGGACGCGATGGGGCTGACCCCCGCCGACGTCGCCGAGCTCGACTCCTTGGTCACCTCGGGGCGCCTGAACGATTCGATGGCGCGCCAGGTGCTCGACGGCGTACTGGCGGGCGAGGGCACCCCGGGAGCGGTGGCCGACGCGCGGGGGCTGGCCATGGTCAGCGACGATGGCGCGCTGCAGGCCGCGGTCGACGCGGTGATCGCGCGCAACGGCGACATCGCCGAGAAGATCCGGGGGGGCAAGGTCCAAGCCGCAGGGGCGCTCATCGGACAAGTGATGAAAGAGATGAAGGGACAGGCCGACGCCGCTAGGGTGCGGGAGCTGATCCTCGCCACCCTCGGCGTGTCCGGATGACCGGACGCCACCCGAACGGGCCGCGGGAGTCCGACGAACGCGAAGGAAGAGCATGAGCGGCGAGGAAGGGCCATGAGCTGCGAGGAAGTGCTATGAGCGGCGAGGAAGGGCTATGAGCGGCGAGGAAGGACCATGAGCACTGAAGAGACGCGGTCGGTGTGGCCGCGAACGCTCGTGCTGGTGCGGCACGGCGCGGCGCACGGGCACAGCCCCAAGGGCGACCACGCGAGGCCGTTGACGGAGACCGGACGGGAGGACGCCCGCCGGGTGGGCCGGTGGCTGGCGGCCCAAGGGCTGCGTGCGGACGCGATTCTCTTCTCGACCGCGCTCCGCGCGAGGCAGACAGCGCAGGAGCTGGCCCGGGGCGGTCTGGAGGTCGGGCAGTCCTGGGAGGAACGGCGGATCTACAACGCGCACGTCGATGAGATCGAGGCGTGCATCCGGGACGTGCCGGACGAGGTGACCACCCTCGTCGTGGTGGGCCATACGCCGGGGGTGCCCGGGCTCGTCGCGGGGTCCCACGATCCTGAGGGTCTGGCAGGCAGCCTCGGCGGCTGGCCGACCACCGGCGTGGGCATCCTGGGGTTGTCCGGCCCCTGGTCCTCTTTCCCGGACGACTCGACGCTGCTGGCGCTGCACCACCCCTTCGACTGATCGGGGCGAACTCGAGGGATGGCCTCACCCTGAAAAGACGTGCGAAACCCCTGAATGGGGGGTCGCCGCCGTCCCGGAGAGAAAGCGGCATCTCGCCTTTCGACCTGACTTCGGTCAGTTTGTGTTTGTGGGCCGGGGCGTGGGTCCGTGACCTGGGGTGATGCGGTGCCGAGGGGCTGGGTTGAGGCACTAATTGGTGCTTTAGGCTCGGGTGGTGGCGTGGGTGCGGCGGGTCCGGACGGCCTCGGGAGCGACTGCGGTGCAGATCGCTGAGTCCCGGCAGGGACGGCGGTTCATCGTGGCTCATGTGGGGTCGGCGCACACCGAGGCCGAGCTGGGGCTGCTGCTGGCCCGGGCCCGCGAGATGCTCGATGACCCGGCTCAGGGTGAGTTCGATCTGGGGGTCGAGCCGGTGATCGCGCGGAGGGCGTTGGTGGGGCCGGCCCGGGCTGGGATGCTGCCGGGCGGGCTAGCGGCGGCGGATCAGGGGCAGCGTGGGCCAGGGGTATCGACCCCGCGGGTGGTGGCCACGTCCTCGCAGGTGTTGTTCGAGGTGCTGGTGGAGGTCTTCGAGTCCCTGGGGTTTGCTGCGGTGGCTGATAAGACGTTCCGGGACCTGGTGATCGCCCGGATCGTGGAGCCGACCTCGATTCTGGACACCGCTCGGGTCCTGACCGATCTGGGGCAAGCGCCGGCCAGTGAGTCGACGATGCGACGCACCCTGCGCCGTTGTGTCGGGCGCGGCTACCGGGACCAGATCGCGAGGGCCTGCTTCAACCACGTCGTGGCCAGCGGTGATGTCTCGTTGTGTCTGTATGACGTGACGACCTTGTACTTCGAAGCCGAGCACGAGGACGACTTGCGCAAGGTCGGCTATTCCAAGGAGCGACGCGTCGATCCCCAGATCGTGGTCGGGTTGCTCGTGGACCGGTGCGGGTTCCCGCTGGAGATCGGCTGTTTCGCGGGGAACAAGGCCGAGACGGCCACGATCGTGCCGATCGTCAAGGCATTCGCGGACCGGCACGCCCTGGCGGACATCGTCGTGGTCGCCGATGCCGGGATGTTGTCCGCGACCAACCTGCAGAGTCTGGACGAGGCCAACCTGCGGTTCATCGTCGGCTCGCGGGTCACCAAGGCCCCCGCCGACTTGGCCAGTCACTTCCGCTGGCATGGGGATGCGTTCACCGATGGGCAGATCATCGACACCCTCACCCCGCGCACCGCCCGAGCCCGCAAGGAGAACGACCCCCAGGTCAAGGGCGAACCGGTGTGGGACCCCCAGACCCACGAGAGGTCCTGGCGGGCGATCTGGGCCTATTCGGCCAAACGCGCCGCCCGAGACGGGCGGACCCTGACCGCCCAAGAGAACCGCGCCAAAGCCGTGATCGCCGGAGAGAAAGCCGCCCGAAACCCCCGGTTCGTCAAGACCACCGACGGGAAGAACAGCCTGGATGAGGCGTCACTAGCCCGGGCCCGGCGCCTGGCCGGGCTGAAAGGGTACGTCAGCAATATCCCCGCCTCGGTCATGCCCGCCCGCGAGGTGATCGCCTCCTACCACGACCTGTGGCACGTCGAGGCGTCCTTCCGGATGAGCAAGACCGACCTGCGGGCCCGGCCGATGTTCCATCACACCCGCGAGGCGATCGAAGCCCACCTGACCATCGTGTTCACCGCGCTAGCCGTGGCCCGCGAGGTCCAAACCCGCAGCGGACTGGCCATCCGCAACGTCATCCGCCAGCTCCGGCCGCTACGCACCGCCACCATCACCAGCAACGGCGCCCGACAAGCCATCCCGCCCGCCATCCCCACCGATCAGCAAGCCGTCATCAACGCGATCAGACAACCGCGCACAGCTCAGGCACTAACCATTTGACCGAAGTCAGG
>CAKUSI010000227.1 GCA_934678955.1 uncultured Austwickia sp.
TCGCGGCGTTCCTGTCGACGGCGTCCGGGCTGACGGTGGCCGTGGCGGGAGCGCTGGGGCAGGACGTCGTACGGCCCGTGGTGGCGCGGCTGACCGGCGGCGACCCGGACGGCGTCGGCAGCTTCCGGATCGCCACCGTGCTGGCCACCGGCGTGCCGTTCCTGCTGTTCGTGACCGTCCAGCAGCTCAGCCTGGCGACGACCGTGGGGCTGGCCTTCGCGCTGACCGCCTCGACCTTCTGCCCCCTCCTAGTGCTCGGCGTCTGGTGGCGCCGGCTCACCTCCCCCGGGATCGCGCTGGGCATGACCACGGGCGCGGTGCTGGCGCTGGCGGCGATCGTGGCGACGGTGGCTGGAGTCCCAGCGTCCGGCTGGGCCAAGACCCTGCTGGAGGCGCCGGCCGCCTGGAGCGTGCCGCTCGCTTTCGCGGTCACCATGGCCGTCTCCCTGCTCACGCCGGCGCGGATCCCCAAGGACACGCTCCGGACCATGACGCGGCTGCACGCGCCCGAGTCCATCGGCCTGCCTCGGACGCGCCACTGACACCGGACCTCCGAGGAGCCCGAACGGCTTGCAGCCGTAAGCGATAGGGCCCGCGAGGGGGGCAGGGGACGTGAGGACTCTTACGCAACCCGGATGCGGACTTTACCAACTCTTTAATGTCTAGCAGGTTCGGAGTTTCGTTGCAGCGCCGATGGGTTGAGCGTCAGACGAGCTGTTGAGTGGCTGACACCGGCGCCAGCTCTCCGGCGCCCCCCGCACGAATCGGCCGAGGACCCGCCCCTGCTGGGTCCGCAGTCCTTCCTCTGTCCATCGGCCGCCCAAGCCTCCGCACACCGACCCGGGCTCCCCTGTGCCCCAAGGAGTTGTCATGCCCTCGCGTTCCCGCATCGCCGTCGCCTCGATGTCCCTGTCCCTCGCCATGCTGTTCGGCCCTGGGCTGGCCGCGCACGCCACCCCCTCCGACGCCCTGGGCGCCGTCAAGCGCACCGGCGTTTCGGCTGGTCACGACCTTGCTGGAGTCAAGCGCACCGGTGACGTCGCCTCCGTCAAGCGCACCGGCGACCTCGCCTCCGTCAAGCGCACCGGCCTGATCAGCGCAGATGCCACCGGAGCCCTGGACCTCAAGGCGCTCCTGGAGCTCGGGCTGCTCGGCTGACCCCTCCCTGACTCCCCGCCCAGCGGGACGGACCCCTGCCCGACCCGCGAAAGCGTGCGGCACACCCGCCGCCATCTGACGAAGGCCCTGCGGCCACAAGCCGCAGGGCCTTCGCGCGTCCTCGGCGACGCCGGACCAGCAGGCCCATCGTCCGATTCGCCGGAATACCCAAGATCTCTCTGTACGAGACGGTAGCCGCCCCGTTCAGCGATTCCCTCCGGCCACCTGTCGCCTGGATCACAATCGATGTCGCCTAGATCACATCGATACACCCGGATGGTCCTAAGGTTTTCCCAGCGAATGTCCGACGACGTACCCCTGGAGGAACCCGTGTCTGATCAGACCATCGCGAACCTGTTGCAAGAAGACCGCCGGTTCCCTCCGCCCGAGTCCGTGGCGGCGAACGCCAACGGCAAGGCCGAGCTGTATGAGCAGGCCGAGGCCGATTTCGAGGGCTTCTGGGCCGATCGGGCCCACGAATACATCACCTGGAGCAAGGACTTCACGCAGGTCCTGGATTGGTCGGACGCCCCCTTCGCGAAATGGTTCGTGGGCGGCGAGTTGAACGCCGCATACAACTGCGTGGACCGCCACGTGGAGGCCGGCAAGGGCGACAAGGTCGCGATCCACTTCGTCGGCGAGCCGGGTGACACGCGGGACATCACGTACGCCGAGTTGCAGACGCAGGTCGCCAAGGCGGCCAACGCGCTCAAGGAGCTCGGGGTCGCCAAGGGCGACCGGGTCATGATCTACCTCCCCATGATCCCGGAGGCCGCCATCGCGATGCTGGCCTGTGCCCGCCTCGGCGCGCCGCACTCCGTGGTCTTCGGCGGCTTCTCGGCGGACGCGCTGCGCTCCCGCATCGACGACGCGGACGCCAAGGTCGTCATCACCTCGGACGCCGGCTACCGTCGCGGCTCCGCCTTCCCGCTGAAGCCCGCCGTCGACGAGGCGGTCTCGGTCGAGGGCTCGCCGATCCAGAAGGTGCTGGTCGTCAACCGGTGTGACGCCGACGTTGCCTGGGACGACTCGCGGGACGTGTGGTGGCACGAGGCCCTGGAAAAGGCCTCCGCCAACTGCCCGCCGGAGCCTGTGGACTCCGAGCACCCGCTGTTCATCCTCTACACCTCCGGCACCACGGGGAAGCCCAAGGGCATCCTGCACACCACCGGTGGCTACCTGATGCAGTCGGCCTACACCAACCACGTGGTCCACGACGTGCACCCCGACACGGACGTCTACTGGTGCACCGCCGACATCGGCTGGGTCACCGGCCACAGCTACATCGTCTACGGCCCGCTCGCGCTCGGCGCCACGCAGGTCATGTATGAGGGCACGCCGGACACCCCGCACCAGGGCCGCTGGTGGGAGATCGTGCAGAACTACAAGGTCACGATCCTCTACACGGCGCCCACGGCCATCCGTACGTTCATGAAGTGGGGCCGGGAGATCCCCGCCAAGTTCGACCTGTCGAGCATCCGCCTCCTCGGCTCGGTCGGCGAGCCCATCAACCCCGAGGCGTGGATGTGGTACCGGGAGCACATCGGCGGCGGCCAGGCGCCCATCGTCGACACGTGGTGGCAGACCGAGACGGGCGCGATCATGATCTCGCCGCTTCCCGGCGTCACCAGCCTGTGCCCCGGCTCGGCGCAGTACGCGATCCCCGGGATCTCGGCCGAGGTCGTCGACGACAACGCCCAGCCGGTCGAGAACGGCCAGGGCGGCTACCTGGTGCTGACCAAGCCGTGGCCGGCGATGCTGCGCGGCATCTGGGGTGACCCGGAGCGCTACAAGGACACCTACTGGTCGCGCTGGCCGGGCCTGTACTTCGCCGGCGACGGCGCGAAGAAGGACGAGGACGGCAACATCTGGGTGCTCGGTCGCGTGGACGACGTCATGAACGTCTCCGGCCACCGCCTGTCCACCTCGGAGATCGAGTCTGCGCTGGTCAGCCACCCGCGCGTCGCCGAGGCCGCGGTCGTCGGCGCCACGGACGACATGACGGGCCAGGCCCCGGTCGCGTTCGTCATCCTGCGCCAGAGCGGCGGGGAGAGCGATGACCAGGAGGCGTTGCAGCAGGAGCTGCGCAACCACGTGGGCCGCGAGATCGGCGCGATCGCCAAGCCGAAGTCGGTCATGATCGTCTCCGAGCTGCCCAAGACGCGCTCGGGCAAGATCATGCGTCGTCTGCTGCGTGACGTGGCCGAAAACCGTGAGGTCGGAGACGTGACGACCCTCGCCGACTCCTCGGTCATGGACTTCATCGCGAAGAACATCAAGAAGCCGTAGGCAGACGCCGCGGCACGCACGCCGACGCCGGTGGTGCCATGGTCGAAGACGATGACCCACCGTGACTTTTCTCCGTCTGCTCCGTCGGAGGCGAGGTCCGCCGCGCTGAGCAGGCGGACCCCGGCGCCGAGCCGCGCCTTCAGATCGCGATGTTCGGCAAGGATCGCTTCCGCGGCGTCGGGGCCGCCGGACGGGGTGGCGCCGGCGAGCGCGCGGGAGGCGATCTCCGCGACCCATCGCCCGTCGAACACCATCGCGGCGCGGTCCTCCTGCTGCTGCCGGGCGAGGGCGGCTTCCGCCTGCGCCGCCGGGTCCGGGGCGCGGGTGATCGCGGTGCTGGGACTCGGGCTCACGACGGGGACGGGCGAGGCCTCGTCGCGCGTGGGGGACGCGACCGGGCTCCCCGTCTCGACGCTGTCGGCGCGGGTCGAGGTCGCTACGGCCGGTCGAGGAGCCGGCAGCGGGACGTCCGGGGGGTTCCCGCCGCGGGTCGCGACCGTGAAGTCGGGGGTGCCGGGCGGTTCCGCGTCCGGCGCGGAGACCGCCACGACCGGTTCGGGCACGCCATCGCTCGTCTGCTGGGAAGCCGCCCAGAGCGAACCGGCGATGACGGCGAGCAGGACGGCCGCGAGGAGGGCCGCGGTCGTCGGGGTGAGTCGAGGACCTGGAGCTCCGTCACCGCCTACACCGACGCCATCAGCATCCACACCGTCGGCGACGGCGCGCTCGGCATCCGCTCCGTCGGCGACCGCGCGCTCGGCATACCCTCCGTCGGCGCCGGTCCCCTCGGCAGGGGCGCCGTTGGCATCTGCCCCGCGGATGTCTTCCCCGGTGGCAGGCCCGGGCGCTTCTGACGAAGCCGCTGGCCACACGTCATACGCGCCGAGGTCGCCGAAACCGGCGGCGACCACATACTCAGGAGGATCCGACGGCCGCCGGTCGAACGGTGGCCCCTGCTCCTGCGGCATCTGCGACTCCCGGCGGCGCGGTGCGACGCCGAACTGCTCAGGCGCCTCCACCCACCCCATCGGCGGGGACTCAGCGTCATGTAGGCGATGCCGCAGACCGCCCACTCATCCGGGGCCGCCACTGCGCAGGGTCGGCCGTTCCTCGGGACCGCCTACCTATCAGGACCGCCGGTTCAGTCGGCGCGCAGCACCGGGAGGATCTCTTCGGGCCCCGTGGAACGCGCCATGGCGACGGCGGAGATGGCCGGGCGCAGGGACAGCCACCACTGTTCGGAGGGCCGCCGGTTGTCGGTGTCGAGGTCGTCGAGCATGTGGGCGATCGGGCGGAACTCCAGCCCGTCCGCCACGAGTCCCAGATAGCTGCCGTCACGACTGCCGGAGCGGAGCTGCTCGGCCAGGTGCTGGATCGCGGCGTGCACCAGTCGGGTGGCCAGCAGCCGGTCGAAGGCCGTGGGGCTGCCGCCCTGCTGGATGTGCCCGAGGACGGCCTGGCGGACGTCGAACAACGCGTGGCCCTCCTCCTCGAAGAGCCGCGCCAGGAAGTCGGTGGTGTACATCGTCGAGGCGTCCTCGTTGCGGACGGCCAGGAACAGACGCCGCCCCTCGCGGAATGCCTCCTTCATCAGCTCTACATCGGCCTGCAGTTCTGCGAGCGTGATGCCTTCCTCGTGCAGGTAGACCTTCTCGGCACCGGCCGCGAGCCCGGCCATGAGCGCGAGATAACCGCACCGCCTCCCCATCGTCTCCGCGACGAAGCAGCGCTGCGCCGCCGAGGCGGACTGCTTGATCCGGTCCAGGGCCCACACGATGTTGTTCAGCGCGGTGTCCGCGCCGATGGACAGTTCGGATCCGGGGCAGTTGTTGTCGATGGTCGCGGGGATGCACACGATCGGCAGGTCGAACGCGGGGTAGCGCTCGCGCTCCTCGACCAGGAGGCGTGCGGAGTCGTAGGCGTCGTAGCCCCCGATGATGAGGAGGGCGTCGATCTGGTTCTTCTCCAGCGCCCGGCCGATCGCGTACAGATGCTCGGTGCCCGGCACGGTGCGCCTCGTCCCGATCTCGGCGCCCCCGTCGGCGGCGAACCCTTCGACGTCCGCCCAGGTCAGCTCCCGTACCTTGTCGTCGAGCAGCCCGGAGAAGGACCCGCGGATCCCCATCATCCGCAGGCCGGCGTCGAGCCCGACGCGCACCGCGGTCCGAGTGGCCGTGTTCATCCCGGGCGCCAGGCCGCCCACGTGCATGATGCCCACCCGCGGGGCGTCGGGTGCCGGTCCGGCACCCTTGGCCGGCGGGCGCGACATCTGCTGGAAGATGTCATACATCTGTCGGAAGCTGCCGCCGCGGGCGGCCATCGCCGCGTCGTACTGGCCCCGCTCGACCAACGCGCCGACCTCCTTGGTGGCCGCGACGGACTCGACCAGCGGGATCTGGGCGATCCGGTTGCGGCGCACGCCGAGGATGTGCGGCACCGAGTCGGGCGACGCCGAGATCACCTCCTGCACGGCCGCGTAGCCGAGCAGCGTGGACATCCATCGGTCGTACGCGCTCGGCGAGCCGCCGCGCTGCACGTGCCCCAGGATCGTGACCCGCGTGTCCTCCCCCAACCGCTCCGCCAGGAGGGTCTTGACGTGTTCCGCGTCGATCGCGTTGCCCTGCCGGTCTTGCGCGCCTTCCGCCACCAGCACGATCGAGTCGCGGCGCCCGGCGTTGCGGCCGGCGCGCAGCTTGGCGCACAGGTCGTCCTGCCACCCGTCCTCCGGGGGGAACTCGGGGATGAAGACGTAGTCGCAGCCGCCGGCGATCGCGGCCATCAGCGGCAGGTAGCCGCAGTGCCGGCCCATGACTTCGATGACGAAGCTGCGCTGGTGGCTCGCCGCCGTGGAGGAGATCGCGTCGATCGCGTCCACGATCCGGTGCAACGCCGAGTCCGCGCCGATCGTCATGTCCGTGCCGACCA
>CAKUSI010000228.1 GCA_934678955.1 uncultured Austwickia sp.
CCGACGGCCAGCGCCCAGCGCCACCCGTCGTCCCCTTGCGGCACCACGAAGTAGCCGAGGAGCGCGGCGAACACCGACCCGAGCGCCCAGAACGCCTCGAGCCCGACGACCACCCGACCCCGGATGGCCTTGGGCGCATACTCGCTGACCAGCGTCGAGGCCACGGGCAGCTCCGCGCCGAGCCCCAGGCCCACGAAGAAGCGCAGCACGATCAGGACCGCCACTCCCCCGGCCAGCGCCGACGCGCCGGTGGCGATCCCGTAGACCAGCAGCGTCAGGGCGAACACGGACCGGCGCCCGATCCGGTCCGCCAGCAGTCCCCCAAGGCTCGCGCCGAGGGCCATCCCCACGAACCCGATCGAGCCGATCCAGCTCGTCGTCGTCCGGTCGAGTTCCCAAAGGACGGCCAGCTGCGCCATCACGTACGAGATGAGCAGCACGTCCATGGCGTCGAGGGCCCACCCGATGCCGGACCCGACCAGCAGCTTGGTGTGGGCCCGGCTGAAGGGGAGTCGGTCGAGACGCTCGGAGCGGGTGAGGCGGTCGGCCTCACCCGCTCCGGGGGCGCTCATGCGCCTCGCTGGTCAGCGGTCGTGCTCACCCACGGTCCTTGGCGGACGAGCGGCGCGCGGCCGGCGCGGCGGACTTCTCGGCCTCCCCGCCGCCGGGTGCCTGCGCGGGGCTGTCGCTTCCGTCGCCCGTCACCTCGGAGGCACTGGCCTCCGCCGCGCGCTGCTTGGCCAGGTACCGCTCGTGGGCCTGCTCGATCGAGTGGTCCTTCCAGTCGCCCTCGGGCAGAAGGATCTCCGGGTAGACGGGCTGCCACATGGCCTCGTACACCTCTTGGACCGGGTCGGTGAGGTCGACCTCCGACAGGCCCTCCCGGCGGGCCGCCTCCGCCACGCGGATGGCGACGGTGCCCGACACGCGCCGCAGCTGCGACATCGACGGCAGGAGCGGCTTGCCGATCGGCACGACGTCCACGATCTCGGCCACGGCCTCGGCCGCGGCGGCGATCATCCCGTCGGAGACGCGACGGGCCTTGCTGATCTTGACCCCGAGCCCCAGGCCAGGGAAGACCAGCGCGTTGTTGGCCTGCGCGATCTGGAACTGCACGTCGTTGTACCAGACCGGCTTGAACGGCGACCCGGTCGCGACGAGGGCGCGCCCCTTGGTCCACTCGAGCAGGTCGGCCGGCGTCGCCTCGGCGCGGGAGGTGGGGTTGGACAGCGGCATGATGATCGGCCGGTCCACGAACGAGGCCATCTCGCGCACGATCGACTCGCTGAACGCCCCGGATCGCGCCGAGGTCCCGATGAGGATCGTCGGGTGCACGTTGCGCACGAGGTCGGCCAGGTCGATCTGGGACGCCGGGTCCATCCCCCAGCTGCTGATCTCCTCCGCGGGGCGGGCGTATGGCTTCTGGAACGGGCGGGCACCCTTCGTCGCCGTGGTGATGAGGCCCTTGGAGCCGAGGCACCAGAACTGCCGGTGCGCCTCGTCCTCCGTCAGCCCCTCCTTGATCATCTGGTCACGCATCAGATCGGCGATGCCGACCCCGGCCGTGCCCGCACCGAAGATGACGACCCGCTGCTCGCTCATCTTGCGGCCGGTGGTCTTCACGCCCGCGAGCGCGGCGGCCATGACGATCGCGGCGGTGCCCTGGATGTCGTCGTTGAAGGTCAGGCACCGGTCCTTGTAGTAGTCCAGGATCCGGTGGGCGTTGCCGGCGCCGAAGTCCTCCCAGTGGATCATCGCGTTCGGGTACATCCGCGTGACCGTCTCGACGAACTCCTTGATGAACGCGTCGTACTTCTTCCCGCGCGTCCGGCTGTGCCGCGTGCCGAGGTAGAACTCGTCGTTCAGGAGCTCCATGTTGTCGGTGCCCACGTCGATCACCACGGGGATGACCCGGCGGGGGTCGATGCCCGCGGCCGCCGTGTAGACGGACAGCTTGCCGATCGCGATCTGCACACCGCCGACGCCCTGGTCACCGATGCCGAGGATGCCCTCGGAGTCGGTGACGACCAGCAGGTCGCACTCGTCGGCGGCGAGCCCGAAGTTGGTCAGCGTGCTCTCGATCTGGTTAGGGAAGTCCACCGACATGTACGCGGCCTTGGTGCGCGTGTAGCCGTGGCTGAACCTCTGGATGACCTCGCCGATCGTCGGCGTGTAGACGATCGGCAGCATCTCCTCGATGTGCTCCGAGAGCAGCCGGTAGAACAGGACCTGGTTGCGCTCCCGCAGACCGGCCAGATAGACGTGCTTGGCCATGTTGTCGGCCTGCGCCGCGTACTGCTGGTAGACCCGGCGCACCTGCGCCTCGATCGGCGCCACCCCCGGGGGGAGCAGGCCGGTCAGGCCGAGGGCGTGGCGTTCGGGCCAGGTGAACGCCGTGCCGCGGTTGATGGTGGGGAGGGAGAGGACCTGGTTGCCTCGGGCGTGGATCTCCAGCTGCTGGCCCGTGGGGCCGGTCTTGAACTCATACATCGAGGGCGCCATGCGGCTCAGGCTATCGCGGGGGTCTCCCCGGAGAGCCCGCTCTGCGAGACCTCGTCCGGGTAGGCAGGAACGATCGGTCCCCCCTGCCTCCGGACGCTCAGCCCCTGCCTCTGGACGCTCAGCCCCTGACTCGGGGCGCTCAGCCTCTGACTCGGGGCGCTCAGTTCCGAGTGGCGGGCGCGCCGAAGTTGGGGCGCTCCTTGGCGAGGAACGCGCGGACGCCCTCGCGGAAGGCCTCGGAGGAGTATGCGCGTTCGAGTAGTTGCGCGTCCGACTCCAGGTCCCCGCGGGACTCGGTGATGGCGAAGAGCTGCTCCTTGGTCGTGCGCACGGTCGTCGGAGCCGCCTGCAGCAGGCCTTCGACCAGGGCATTCAGCTCCCGGTCGAGCTCGACGCGGCTGTCGACGACGGCGAAGAGGGCGCCGAGGTCGTACGCGCGCCGGGCATCGATCAGGCGGCTGGCGAGCAGCATCTGCCGGGCCACCGACTCCCCGAAGACGTGCACGCAGCGCTCCAGCAGGGGGCGGGACAGGGCGTTGCCCAGGGTACGGGCGATGGGATAACCGAATCGCGAGCCGATCGTCGCCAGGCGGAGGTCGCAGTATGTGGCCACGGCCAGCCCTCCGCCGACGCAGAGGCCGTCGACGGCGGCGACGCTGACCTGCGGCAGGCGCGCCAGTTCGGTCAGCAGGTCCCGCACGCGGGCCTCGTACGCCACCGCCTGCGCGCCCTCCGTCATCCCCGCGAACTCGGCGATCTCGTTGCCGGCCGCGAACGCCATCGCCCCCGCGCCGCGGAACACCACGACGCGCGCCACGGTGTCCTCGCTCAGTCGGTCGAAGAGGTCCCGCAGGCCCTCGTACATGACCGTCGTGAAGGCGTTGTGCCGGTGCGGCCGGTTGAACACCACCTCGACGACCGCGCCGTCCTCGCTGGTGGTCACGAGCAGTTCGTCGGGGGTGCTCACTGCGGCTCCTTCGAAAGCAGGCTGGAAGGGATGGCGCCATTGTCCCCCGGCGCCGCCGTCCCGGACGCGGGATCGAGACGCCGCGTGAGTACGGCCGACGGTCGTCCACCGGAGTCCGTGGGCTGCCTCGCCGGGCGGACGGCGACATTCTCGTCGCTGCAGGCGCCGCAGCGTGCTGCCGCCCGCGGTCACCTCGATCGACGCCCTGGTCGAGTCGTTGCGGTCGAGTCCCGCGCGCGGTGCCGGTCCCGGCGTGTGAATCCGCGGGTTCGGGTTCGACGACGCGAAGTACCCGAGGGACGCCGGCCGGATCGCCAGGACATGGACAAGGTCTCGACCACGCAGCCCGTGTTCGTTCAACGCTGCGACGGCCACTCGGTCGTCTGCAGCTCGGTCGCGCTGGCGGCGGCCGGCATCACGCGGGACACCCCGGCCCGACGGCGGACGCTACGGGCACGACGGCCCGATCGCCTTCATGCCCAGCTGGCTGGAGCGTTTCCCCCAGGCCATCTCGCTGGCCACGCACCGCCTCGCCCACCCGCACGCACCCGCTCGATTTGCCTGCGCCCTGGGCGAGCACGTAGGAGTCGTGTATGAGCACTCCGCAGCTTCTCGTGATCATCTGCAGCACGCGCCCCGGCCGGATCGGCAAGACGATCGGCGAATGGTTCGCCGAAGCCGCTCGCACGGACGGCACGTTCGACGTCACCGTGGCCGACCTGGCCGAGATGAACCTGCCCTTCATGGACGAGCCGAACCACCCGCGCTTGCGGAAGTACACCAAGGACCACACCAAGTCCTGGAGCGCGACGGTCGCCGCCGCGGACGCGGTCGTGTGGGTGCAGCCGGAATACAACTACGCGATGTGCGCCGCCCAGGCGAACGCCATCGACTTCCTCTTCCAGGAATGGGCGCGGGTAGCGACGAGCTTCGTCTCGTATGGCGGCGTCTCGGGCGGCCTGCGGGGTGTGCAACACGCCAAGGGCAAGCTGACGACGGTGCAGTCCGTTTACGCGGGCAACGCCGTCATGATCCCGATGGCCGCGAGCTCGGTCGCAGACGGGGTGTTCACGCCGTCGCGGCAGGTGGCCGACTCCGTGGCCCCGATGCTGGCCGAGCTCGCCGAACTGGTCGACCTCCTTGCCCCGGTCCGCTCGGCAATGCGCGCGGGGATGGCCGACTCCTGACGCGGGACGACATACGAGGCGCAGCCGGCCCAGGTCGTCGGGACATAGTCATGAGATGACTCACCTCAGCGTCGGATGACACACCCGTACGAGGTGAGCCACCCCGCCCCGAGGTGGGTCACCCTGATGTGATGTCAAGCACCGCGGGTTCGTGCGTGGCACCGAGTGCTCAAGATAAATCGCGCCACGTGGTGTTGGCTGTCGCGAATGGTTGATCTCGATTCCGCTCGGAGGCGGCTCACCGCGGAGCGGGCCGAGGTGCTGTCGCGGCTTCGCGCTTTGGACGCCACGTTCGACGACATCGTCGACGCGGCGCGAGACAGCAACCTCGACGACGAGCACGACCCCGAGGGTGCGACGATCGCGGCGGATCGCTCCATGGTGAGCGCCCTGGCGCAGGCAGCGCGCCGGCAGCTGGCCGAGATCGACGCCGCCCTCGCTCGGTTGGACGACGGGACCTACGAGACTTGTCTCCAGTGCGGCACGCCCATCCCCGCTGGCCGACTCGAGGCACGTCCGGCGGCCACGTTGTGCATCACGTGCGCCGATCGCCGAGCGTAGCCCCGGCGCGTCGGGCGTGCTGCGGGGGTCTCGACCTGGTCGCATGCAGGTCGCCCCTGGTGGTGGTGGTTGGGACATAGTCCTGGGCTGACCCACCTGAGGGCGGGATGACACACCCATACGAAGTGAGCGACCCCACCCCGAGGTGAGTCACCCTCACGTGATGTCAGGCTCCCGGTTCCGCGCTAGCGCCCGCGGGCGCTGACAGGACATGACGGCCCGTCACCGCGCATGCCGACCAGGAACCGCCGACGGCAGCCCGGGAATCCGCGGGCGCCCATCCGCGGTCCCGGGCCCCGGTGCGCGGAAACGGAGACGCCAGTCAGACGCACATGTGGGGCGGAGAGTTGTAGAGGGCCGGATTCGGCCGGAGACTCCCGGACGCAATGACAAGGCCCCTGGCCGGCGAATCCGCTGGTCAGGGGCCTTGTTTTGCTGGTGGTGGCAGGTGAAGGATTCGAACCTTCGTAGCTCTCGCGACGGATTTACAGTCCGCTCCCATTGGCCGCTCGGGCAACCTGCCGCAGCCCCGACAGGATAGCAACCCACCCCCCGGGGCCGTCCAATCGCCCACTCCCCCCGCGGTTCGGATACGCGCTTGCCCAGCGGTGCCGCGACCAGCAGCCCTCCCTGGGGCAGAATGGCCGCTGACCGCAGGCGATCCGCCTCGGCCGGAAGAAGGAGAGGTATGGCCGACAGTTCGTTCGACATCGTCAGCAAGGTGGACCGCCAGGAGGTGGCCAACGCCCTCAACCAGACCGGCAAGGAGATCGCCCAACGCTACGACTTCAAGGGCGTCGGGGCCTCGATCGAGTTCAGCGGTGAGGACGCCGTGGTCATGAAGGCGAACAGCGAGGAGCGCGTCCTGGCCGTCCTCGACGTCTTCCAGACCAAGCTGATCAAGCGCGGCGTCTCGCTGAAGTCGATCGACACCGGCGACGGCACCCCGAAGGCGTCCGGCAAGGAGTACCGACTGGAAGGCCACCTGAAGAACGGCATCACCCAGGACCAGGCGAAGAAGATCGCCAAGCTCATCCGCGACGAGTTCCCCAAGACGGTCAAGTCCCAGATCCAGGGCGACGAGCTGCGGGTCTCCAGCAAGAGCAAGGACGAGCTGCAGGCCGTCATGAC
>CAKUSI010000229.1 GCA_934678955.1 uncultured Austwickia sp.
CCCCACCAGCGTCCGACCGGGTTGCCCGTCCCCTGATTGCTCTCCATGCGCCTTGCGCCCCCTCGTGGCTCCCGCGATGTCTTCCCTGACTGTCCACTACATCGCGTGACATTGAATCCAGTTACTACGCATAGCTTTACCAGTCGCCCTCGACGGACGCGAAGGCGGGTGTCGATTCCTGGGACGAACGACCGGATCCACGGGCCGAGCGGCGGCGCCCTCCGCCGGAGCGTACGCCCCGGTGACGAACTCCCTAGGGCGACAATCGTCCCAGCACAGGGCTCCCGCCTGGGCTTCTCTCCACGCCGGTCTGACGAGCCGAGGTGTGCGCGGCGCCGGAGCGGGCCCGCGATCAGCCGTGGCGGGAGATCTGCTCCAGCCGGGCGATCCGCTCCTCCATGGGCGGGTGCGTGCTGAACCACTTGGACACGTCCTGGGCCCGGAAGGGGTTGGCGATCATCATGTGGCTGGAGTTCACGAGGTCCTGCTGAGGGGGCAGGGGGGCGCGTTGGGTCCCGTACTGCAGCTTGTGCAGCGCGCTGGCGAGCGCCAGCGGGTCGCCGGTCAGGTGCGCCGCCCCGGCGTCCGCGTCGTACTCGCGCGTGCGCGAAATCGCCATCTGAATCACGCTCGCCGCGAGCGGCGCCAGGAGGGCCAGCGCGATCATCGCGACGGGGTTGGGGCGGTCCTCGCTGTTGCCCCCGAAACCCCCGCCGAAGAACATCAGCATCTGCGCCACGCTCGTGATGACGCCCGCGAGCGCCGCGGCGATCGACCCGGTCAGGATGTCCCGGTGGTAGACGTGCATCAGCTCGTGACCGAGCACGCCACGCAGCTCCCGCTCGTCGAGCAGATCCAAGATCCCCTCGGTGCAACACACGGCGGCGTCCTGCGGATTGCGCCCGGTCGCGAAGGCGTTCGGCGCCTGGGTGGGAGAGACGTACAGCTTCGGCATCGGCTGCCCGGCCCGCTCGCTCAACTCGGCGACGATGCGGTACATGGCCGGCTGCTGCTGCGGGGTCACCGGGTAGGCGCGCATCGCCCGGATCGCGATCTTGTGGCTGTTCCAGTAGCTGTAGAACGTCATCCCGACGCCGACCAACGCGAACAGCCAGATGAACCGTCCGCCACCGACGAGGGCGCCGATGCCGAGGAGGATCGCCCAGATCGCGCCGAAGAGGGCCGCCGTTTTCAACCCGTTGTGGTGCCGTTGCATGCCTGAGACAACGCCGGGACCAGCCGCGACGTTCCCCGTCTCGCGCGCGGACGGCTGGCGGCGCGGGAGGTGTGACCGCAGGGCGCAGAGCGCCACGGCCCGCCCGGCCGGGCCTACCGCTCGGGGCGCCGAAGGGACCCCTCGGCGCGCGGAAGCCCGGGGTGTGGCTTACGGTCTTGAGGCAGCGGCGCGCCGCGCCGGTACGCCACATCGCAGGCCGATCTGCGGGGGATTTCGTCGGATGCACCCGCTCAATGCGAAGGTGGCAGTACGCCACGTCGCAGGTCGGGGATTTCTCCGGATGCACCCCGCATAATGCGAAGGCCGACCTACGATGAGCAGGTGCAGCGCCGCACCCCACGTCCAGAGGATTCGGTGAGTCAACGCCCATGAGTACTATTACGAGAGAAATCCGGAAGACCATCCGGGTCGCCGTCCGTTTCGCCGGTGACTCCGGCGATGGTATGCAGCTGACGGGTGACAGGTTCACTTCAGACACCGCGACGGTCGGCAACGACCTCGCCACGCTGCCGAACTACCCCTCCGAGATCCGCGCGCCACAAGGCACTCTCCTCGGCGTCAGCAGCTTCCAGCTCCAGTTCGGCGACCACCAAATCCTGACGCCCGGCGACAACGCGGACGTCCTCGTGGCCATGAACCCCGCGGCCTTGAAGGCGAATGCCCGTGAGGTGAAGCGCGGCGGGACGATCATCGTCAACACCGACGAGTTCACCAAGCGCAACCTCGCGAAGGTCGGCTACGCCAGCAACCCCCTCGAGGACGGGTCGCTCGGCGACTCCGCGACGGTCCACGCCGTACCGCTGTCCTCCCTCACCATCGAGGCGCTGAAGGACTGCGACCTGAACAAGAAGGAGAAGGAGCGCGCGAAGAACATGTTCGCGCTCGGGCTCGTCTCCTGGCTGTTCAGCCGGCCCGTGGACTCCACCCGCCGGTTCATCGAGCAGAAGTTCTCCAAGCGCCCCGAGGTCATGAAGGCCAACCTGCTGGCCCTGGAGGCCGGCTGGAACTACGGCGAGAACACCGAGGTGTTCGCGGTCCGCTACGAGGTCGAGGCCGCGGAGATGGCGCCCGGCACCTACCGCAACATCACCGGCAACACCGCCACCGCATACGGGCTGGCCATGGGCGCGCACCGCGCGGGAATCCAGCTCGTGCTCGGTTCGTACCCGATCACCCCGGCCACCGACATCCTGCACGTGCTGTCCCGCCTGAAGAAGTACGGCGTGATGACCCTGCAGGCGGAGGACGAGATCGCCGGGATCGGCTTCGCGCTCGGCGCGAGCTTCGCCGGCAAGCTCGGCGTCACGACGACGTCCGGCCCGGGCCTGTGCCTGAAGTCGGAGTTCCTCGGGCTGGCCGCCTCGACCGAACTCCCGCTCGTGATCGTCAACGTGCAGCGCGGCGGCCCGTCCACGGGTCTGCCCACCAAGACCGAGCAGGCCGACCTGCTGCAGGCCATGTTCGGCCGCAACGGTGAGGCGCCCGTCGGCGTCATCGCGGCCCAGTCACCGGTCGACTGCTTCAACGCCGCGTTCGAGGCCTGCGCTCTCGCAGTCAAGTACCGGCACCCGGTCATCCTGCTCACCGACGGTTACCTCGGCAACGGCTCCGAGCCGTGGCAGTTGCCCGACCTGAGCACGTTCCCCGCCATCGACCCCGACTTCGCCACCGGCCCCAACGCGGTCGACGGCCTGGGCAACCCCACCTTCCACCCGTACAAGCGGGACGAGAAGACGAAGGCCCGCCCGTGGGCGATCCCCGGCACGCCCGGCCTGCAGCACCGCGTCGGCGGCCTGGAGAAGGCGGACGGCACCGGCGCTATCTCGCACGACTCCAACAACCACGCGAAGATGACGGCGCTGCGGCAGGCGAAGATCGACGCCATGGCGGACGACATCCCGCCGCTCGAGATCGACGACCCGTCGGGCGAGGCAGAGCTGCTGATGCTCGGGTGGGGATCCACGTACGGCCCGATCACCGGCGCCGTGCGCAACCTGCGCCGCGAAGGCATCAAGGTGGCCCGGGCGCACCTGCGCTACCTCAACCCGATGCCGAAGAACACCGAGGAGGTGCTGCGCAAGTACAAGATGGTCGTCGTGCCCGAGATGAACCTCGGCCAGCTGGCCCTCCTGCTGCGCGGCAAGTACCTCATCGACATCAAGTCGCACAACCTGGTCCGGGGCCTGCCGTTCACCGTCCCCGAGATCACCGACTTCATCAAGCAGCACCTGGCCGAGATCGAAGAGGCCAAAGCCGCAGACGGCTCGAAGGAGGCCTGAGCACCACTATGACGACCACCGACCTAGGTGAGCTGCGGATCAAGTCTGACGGGGTCCCGCTCGCCGGCGACGACCGCAAGCTCTCGCGCAAGGACTTCACCAGCGACCAGGAGGTCCGCTGGTGCCCCGGCTGCGGTGACTACTCGATCCTGGCCACGGTCCAGGGCTACATGCCCGAGCTGGGCGTGCCCCCGGAGAACACCGTGGTCATCTCCGGCATCGGCTGCTCCTCGCGGTTCCCGTACTACGTGGACAGCTACGGCATGCACGGCATCCACGGTCGCGCGCCGGCGATCGCGACCGGCGTCGCCGCCGCGCGGGGCGACGTGTCGGTATGGGTCGCCTCCGGCGACGGCGACGCGCTGTCCATCGGCGGCAACCACACGATCCACATGCTGCGCCGCAACGTGAACATCACGATGATGGTCTTCAACAACCGCATCTACGGCCTGACCAAGGGGCAGTACTCCCCCACGTCGCCGCAGGGCATCATCTCGAAGACCTCCCCCGACGGCTCCGTCGACTACCCCTTCAGCCCGGTGCGGCTCGCCCTCGGCGCGGACGCGACGTTCGTGGCCCGCTCGATGGCCTCGGACCGCAACCACCTGGCCGAAGTCCTACGCCGGGCCGGGCAGCACCGGGGCAGCGCGTTCATCGAGATCTACCAGAACTGCCCGATCTTCAACGACGGCGCGTACGACATCCTCACGGACGGATCCGACGGGCAGGCGCACATCCTGCCTCTTGAGGACGGTCAGCCGCTGCGGATCGGCGACCGCGTCGTGGTCCGGGACACCGTCAGCGGCGGCCTCAAGGTCGTCTCCGCGGACGGCGTGCCGGAGTCGGACATCGTCGTGTTCGACAGCAAGTCGCCGGACCCGTCGCTTGCGTTCGCGCTGACCAACCTGGAGACCTCCGACATGGGCTGCGTGCCGATGGGCGTGTTCCGGGACATCCAGCGCCCGTCGTACGACGACATGATCCGGGCTCAGATCACCGAGGCGAGCAAGGATCTGCCGACCGTGACCGACGACGATCTCTTCAAGCTCTTCGCCGGGCAGGACACATGGGTTGTCGGCTGAGCCGATAGCCGCCACCACCGCCGATCACGGCCGGTCAAGCCGCCCCACGGGCCAGCGCGCCGGAGTCCTCTACGGGCTCGCCGCGTACGGTCTGTGGGGCGGCTTCCCGCTGTACTTCACCTGGCTGGCAGCAGCCGGCCCGTGGGAGATCGTCGGGCACCGCATCGCCTGGTCGCTGGTCTTCTGCCTCGTGCTGCTCGTATGCACCGGTGGCGTCCCCGACCTGCTTCGCAAGCTGCGCGGCCGCCGGACCCTCACGGGCGCCGCGCTCGGCGGCCTGTTCGTCGCCGCCAACTGGACCATCTACCTCATCGCGGTGACCAGCGGCCGCATCGCCGACGCCGCGCTCGGCTACTTCCTCAATCCCCTGGTGAGCGTCGCCCTCGGGCTCGTCGTCCTGCGCGAACGGCTCCGGCCGCTGCAGTGGATCGCCGTCGGCATCGCCGCGCTCGGCGCGGCATACCTCACCGTCCAGGCTCACTCGCTGCCGCTGATCCCCCTCGGCCTGGCGTTCTCCTTCGGGATCTACGGGCTGATCAAGAACCGCATGGGCGCCCGCCTGTCGGCGCTGCAGGGGTTGACCACCGAGACGATCTGCGTGGCCCCGCTCGCCGTCGTGATGCTCGGCGTGGTCGCCGCTCAGGGCTCCACCACCTTCGGGGCACTGGGCGCGGGGCACACCGCTCTCCTGGCCTCAACCGGCGTCGCGACGGCCATCCCCCTGCTGCTCTTCGCGGCCTCCGCCCGGCGGGTTCCCCTGGTGACCATCGGGCTCATGCAATTCCTGGCGCCGATCATGCAGTTCGCGACGGCGTTGCTCCTCGGGGAGCACCTGAGCCAAGCCCGATGGATCGGCTTCGGCATCATCTGGATCGCGGTGACGGTCCTGATCGTGGACCTGATAGGCGCCGCCCGCGGGCGCTCCAAGGTCGCGGCGCCTCTCGAGCCTGGAGTGGCCGGCTGAGACGAGGGCGGCCCTCGACCCCACGGACACACGAACGCCCCCGGATGTGCCGGGGGCCCGCCGTGCGAAAGGTGTCGGAGTCCTCTCACTCCTCAGGACTCGGAGGCCTCCGGGACCGTCATGAGTCCGGCGCCCTTGGCCTGATCCACCACGGCCAGCAGCACCGCGATGAAACCCTGCAGGACGGAGGTTGTCGCTTCGCCGTCCTGGTCCACGAGCCACGCCAGCATGACGCCGTCGGTCACGGCGAGCACCATACGAGCGAGCGTGCGCGTCGGCAGCCACTCGCTGCCGCGGATCCCCATGCTCTCCGTGATCATCCGCTCGATGGCGTCCAGGTAGGTCTTGTAGAGCAGCCGCGCGGCTTCCCCGTCGCCGCGGATCGACCAGGCCGCGAGTTCGTACGACAGAAGCTGCCGACCCGGCTGCGTCTGGGTGTGCTCCCAGAAGGCGTTGAAGCCGTCGTAGACCTTGTCCTCCATCGAGCCTCCATGCCCGTCGAGGACCTCCATCACCGCCCCGATCATCGGCTTGATGAAACTCTCGGCCACGGCGTCGAGGAGGGCCTCCTTGCTACTGAAGCAGTAATGCACCACGCCCAGTGAGACGTTCGCCTCATCGGCGATACGGCGCACTGATGCGGCGGCCAGTCCCTCCCGGATGGCCAGTTCGATCGTCGCCTCTATCAGCTGCTCACGGCGCTGCTCGGCTGGCACTCGCGACATAAGACCACCTTAAGACCAAGACGGACGATGAACGTGG
>CAKUSI010000230.1 GCA_934678955.1 uncultured Austwickia sp.
AGCGGGCGAAGAAGGCGGGCGTCGAGTCCGTCGTGTTCGACCGCGCCGGCAACCAGTACCACGGACGGATCGCCGCGCTGGCTGACGCCGCGCGCGAGGCCGGCCTCGGATTCTGATCGAAGCGGAAAGGAAAACAATGGCGAACGAAAACGCGAACGCCCGTGGCCAGCGCGGCCAGGGCGGTGGCGAGCGTCGCGGCCGCGACGATCGTCGAGGCGGGCGCGACAACGCCGCCCGTGAGGAGAAGAGCCAGTACCTGGAGCGCGTGGTTGCCATCAACCGCGTCGCCAAGGTGGTTCAGGGTGGTCGTCGCTTCAGCTTCACCGCGCTCGTCGTGGTGGGCGACGGTGACGGCACCGTGGGCGTCGGCTACGGCAAGGCCAAGGAGGTGCCCGCGGCGATCGCCAAGGGTGTCGAGGAGGCCAAGAAGGCATTCTTCAAGGTGCCCCGGATCCAGGGCACGATTCCGCACCCAATCCAGGGCGAGGCGGCCGCCGGCGTCGTGCTGCTGCGGCCGGCAGCACCCGGTACGGGTGTCATCGCCGGTGGCCCCGTGCGCGCGGTGTTGGAGTGCGCGGGCATCCGCGACGTGCTGAGCAAGTCGCTCGGCTCCGACAACGCGATCAACATCGTGCACGCGACCGTCGAGGCGCTGCGCGGTCTGGAGCGCCCCGAGAGCGTGGCGGCCCGTCGTGGCCTCCCGCTGGAGGACGTGGCGCCGGCGGCGATGCTGCGGGCCCGAGCGGCAGGGGTGAACGCCTGATGGCTCGCCTGAAGGTGACCCAGACCCGCTCGATCATCGGCGGGAAGCGCAACCAGAAGGAGACGCTGCGGACTCTCGGCCTGCACCGGATCGGCGACAGCGTCGTGAGGGAGGACCGGCCCGAGATCCGCGGCATGGTCCGGACGGTCACCCACCTGGTGTCCGTCGAGGAGGTTGACTGACCATGTCTGACATCGAGACCGCGCAGGCCGAGCAGGAGGTGGCAGCAGGCGGGACGCACCCACTCAAGGTGCACCACCTGCGCCCGGCCCCCGGCGCCAAGAAGCCGAAGCACCGCGTCGGCCGCGGTGAGGGCAGCAAGGGCGGCAAGACCGCCGGCCGCGGCACCAAGGGCACGAAGGCACGCGGGCAGGTCCCTGCGCGCTTCGAGGGCGGCCAGATGCCGCTGCACATGCGCCTGCCGAAGCTGCGCGGGTTCAAGAACCCGTTCCGCACCGAATACCAGGTCGTGAACCTGGAGCGGATCTCCGCTCTCTACCCGGAGGGTGGGTCCGTGACCGTCGAGGAGCTTGCCGCCAAGGGCGCGGTGCGTTCCGGCCGGCTGGTCAAGGTCCTCGGCGACGGGGATCTCTCCGTCAAGGTCGACGTGACCGCACACCGCTTCTCGGCCTCGGCCAAGGAGAAGATCGAGGCCGCGGGCGGCAGCGTCACCCAGCTCTGACGAGCCGGTGCCGCCCCGTACCTCACGCAAGACCCGATAGGCGACGAACGCCCCGGGCGCCGGGACCCCCGGGCCCGGGGTGTTATCGTCCCAGGTGGCAACACCGTTGCCTCACATCGCTGCTCGCGCACCTAGCTCCCCCGTCATCCGGGAGCAGGTGATCTCCAGGAGGATCCGTGCTCACCGCCTTCGTCCGAGCGTTCAAGGCGCCGGATCTGCGCAAGAAGCTGCTGTTCACCCTCTTCATCATGGCGGTCTTTCGCCTGGGGTCGCATGTGCCGACCCCCGGCGTGAGCTACGTCGAGGTGCAGCAGTGCATCGCCGGAGGCGGCGGCAACCAGCAGCTCCTCGGGCTCGCGAACCTCTTCAGCGGCGGGGCGCTGCTCCAGCTCTCGATCTTCGCGCTCGGGATCATGCCGTACATCACCGCGAGCATCATCGTGCAGCTGCTGACGGTCGTGATCCCGCGGTTCGAGTCGCTGAAGCAGGAGGGCCAGAGCGGGCAGAGCAAGCTGACCCAGTACACCCGCTACCTGACCATCGCGCTGGCCGTCCTGCAGTCCTCGACCTTCGTCACCTTCGCGCGCAACCCGCAGAACCTCTTCGGCGCCAACTGCACCAACATCCTGGCGGACAACAACTGGTGGACGCTGCCGATCATGGTGCTGACCATGACCGCCGGGACCGGCCTCATCATGTGGATGGGCGAGCTCATCACGGAGAAGGGCGTCGGCAACGGGATGTCGCTGCTGATCTTCACCTCGATCGCCTCGACCTTCCCGAGCTCCCTGTGGGCCATCCAGCAGCGGGACGGCCGGTGGGACACCTTCGGCATCGTCATCCTGATCGGCCTCGGGATCATCGCCGCGGTGGTCTTCGTGGAGCAGTGCCAGCGGCGGATCCCTGTCACGTACGCCAAGCGCATGATCGGCCGGCGGATGTATGGGGGAACCACCACCTACATCCCGCTGAAGGTCAACCAGGCGGGCGTGATCCCGGTGATCTTCGCGTCCTCGATGTTGGCGATCCCGGGCCTGGTCGTGCAGTTCCAGCGCGGCAATCCGGACCGCGGTGCCTGGGTCGACTGGCTGGAGCGCAATATTGTCCCGCTTGACAGCGTGGGCCACGTCGTTGCTTATGTGACTTTGATTGTTTTCTTCACGTTCTTCTACGTCTCCATCACGTTCAACCCGGACGAGGTGGCGGACAACATGAAGCGGTATGGGGGCTTCATCCCCGGCTACCGGGCGGGCCGGCCCACGGCCGCCTACCTGCGGTATGTGTTGAACCGGATCACCGTGCCCGGCGCCCTTTACCTGGCGGTGGTGTCGCTGATCCCCGTCGTGGCTTTTGTCATGATCAATGCGGATCAGAACTTCCCCTTCGGCGGCACGTCCCTGCTGATCATCGTCGGCGTCGGGCTGGAGACCGTGAAGCAGATCCAGAGCCAACTGCAGCAGCAGCACTACGAGGGCTTCCTGCGCTGACCGATCGTTCGGGTCGGCCGCCCTCGTCATGTCGGCCCGCGGCCCTGATCAGCGCTGAACCGTCGACCTTTCGAGTGAGAACGGTCTTGCTCGCTCCCTCCCGCGCGGGGCGCCGAAGCGGTTAGGATCGCCGTGTCCTGGCCCGCCGAGGCCAGGGGCCCCGGCCGCGGCCGGAAGGTCCCGAATCTGCTGACAAAGGACGGTTGCGACGATGCGACTCCTCATTCTCGGTCCGCCCGGAGCGGGCAAGGGCACCCAGGCCAGCAGGATCGCTGAGGCGTTGCAGATCCCGGCGATCTCCACCGGGGACATCTTCCGGTCCAACATCAAGAACGGCACAGCGCTCGGGAAGAAGGTCCAGGACATCATCGAGGCCGGGCACTACGTGCCCGACGAGGTGACCAACGAGATCGTCTTCGACCGGCTCAGCCAGGACGACGCCAAGAACGGCTACCTGCTCGACGGGTACCCGCGCACGATCGAGCAGGTCTGGGCGCTGCGGGAATGGCACTGGGGATATGACACAGACCTCGACCATGTCATCGAACTGAAGGTCCCGGACGAGGAGGTCGTGGACCGTCTTCTCAAGCGGGCCGAGATCGAGGGGCGCGCGGACGACACCGAAGAGGTGATCCGGGAGCGCATGAAGGTCTACCACGCGGAGACGACGCCGATCTCGGACATGGCCCGCGAGCGCGGACTGCTGCGCGAGGTCGATGGGACGGGCTCGATCGACGAGGTCTTCGAGCGGTGCATGGAAGCCCTGAAGACGCCCGTCGTGTCGCCGCCCCGGCCTGAGCGCGAGGACTGATTCCCGCAGGATGTTTCGCCGCGAGCGGATCGAAGCCAAGAGCGAGGCCGACCTGGTGCGTATGCGCCGGGCCGGCCTGCTCGTGCACGACACCCTCGCGATGCTGCGCGGGCGCCTGCTGCCCGGTGTCACCACCGGAGAGCTGGACGCCGCGGCGGAGGACTTCATCAGATCCGCCGGGGCGCTGCCGTCGTTCCAGCAGGTGCCGGGATACCTACACACGCTGTGCGTAAGCCTCAACGACGAGGTCGTCCACGGCATCCCGGGCAAGCGGGCGCTGCGGATCGGCGACCTGGTCTCGATCGATTGCGGGGCCCAGCTCGACGGATGGCACGGTGACTCCGCGATCACCGCGGTGGTGGGCGGGCCGGAGGCCGCCCGACCCGAGGACCGGGTGCTCGTGGAGGCCACCGAGGCGTCGTTGTGGGCCGCGATCGCGGCGTGCCGGGTCGGTGTGCGGCTCGTCGAGGTGGGCGGCGCCGTGGAAGACGAGATCGACCGCGCCCAGGAGGCGTCCGGCCTGCGGCTCGGGATCGTCGAGGGCTACACAGGCCACGGAATCGGGCGCCACATGCACATGGAGCCCGACGTGCACAACTTCCGGGTGCGGGGGAGGACCCCGGCGATCCCGTCGGGCGCCGCCCTCGCGATCGAGCCGATGGTGGCGTTGGGATCCGGGGCCACCCAGGAAGACGCGGACGGCTGGACCGTACGGACCACCGACGGCTCGCATGCCGCCCACTGGGAGCACACCGTGGCCGTCACGACCCGCGGCGTCTGGGTGCTGACCGCCGCCGATGGTGGTCGGGAGCGCCTCGCCGCGCTCGGCGTTCCGTTCGGGGCGCTCGCGGACTGACCTCGCGGATTGATCTCACGGGGGCGATTACCGCTCGCCACCCGCTATCCCCTAGACTGTGGTGCTGGTCCCACGTGTCTTCTCGTGCCGCCGCGTCTCCGTCCGCGCCTCTCGGTGTCGGCCGGGGCTCGGGCTTTCTCCCGAATCGCGTGATCACTTCGGTGAGCCGCGTTCGGCGGCGCACTCGTCGCACCGGGGCCACGCAGCCGGGTTCGCCCGGAGGGTCTCTCGTCGGCAACGGATCCGACGGGACATGAGGAAACGCGGAGGACATGGCCAAGAAGGACGGTGTGATCGAGATCGAGGGAACGATCGTCGAAGCGCTGCCGAACGCGATGTTTCGGGTGGAGCTGAGCAACGGTCACAAGGTTCTCGCGCACATCTCGGGCAAGATGCGTCAGCACTACATCCGGATCCTCCCCGAGGACCGGGTGGTGGTGGAGCTGAGCCCGTACGACCTGTCACGGGGTCGTATCGTCTTCCGCTACCGCTAAAGCGACCCAGCAGGCGCCGGGGCATCTCGGAGCCACGACCGATAACCCACCGGTCCTGCTCGGGGGTGGCTTGCCCACGCCCGCGGGACCCAGATCGAAAAGACGGCAGGGAATGAAGGTTCAGCCCAGCGTCAAGAAGATCTGCGACAAGTGCAAGGTGATCCGCCGCAACGGGCGGGTCATGGTGATCTGCGAAAACCTGCGCCACAAGCAGCGCCAGGGCTGAGCGGAACACCGGGCATTCGTCGCCGATCGCTCGACGACACCGGCAACAAGGCAGCACGGAAGAACTCCATACCGACTGCTTCGTCAGCAGCACCCGGCCCCGGGCACCAGCCCGGACGTCACCCCCGGCACGGAGGCCGGGGACCAGCCACCGCGCTGGGACGGTGTTGCTCCATACCTCCGTACGAATCAGAGAGACACATATCTGATGGCACGTCTCGTTGGAGTGGACCTGCCGCGCGAGAAGCGCGTGGCGATCGCACTCACCTACATCTTCGGCGTGGGACGCACCCGCGCCGAGCAGGCCGTCGAGGCCACCGGGATCGACCCGGCGACCCGGGTCAAGGACCTCACCGAGGCCCAGCTGGTCGCGCTGCGCGACTTCCTCGAGGGCAGCTTCAAGCTCGAGGGTGACCTGCGCCGCGAGATTGCGGCCGATATCCGTCGCAAGAAGGAGATCGGCAGCTACCAGGGCCTGCGGCACCGTCGCGGCCTGCCCGTCCGTGGCCAGCGGACCAAGACCAACGCGCGCACCCGCAAGGGTCCCAAGCGCACCGTCGCGGGCAAGAAGAAGGCCGGCAAGTAAGCCGCCGCCCGCCACGACACCGGATGTAGGAGAGAGCAGACACTCATGCCCCCTAAGAGCAGGATGGCCTCCGGCGGCGCCAAGAAGGTGCGTCGCAAGGAAAAGAAGAACGTCGCGCACGGCCACGCGCACATCAAGAGCACGTTCAACAACACGATCGTCTCGATCACCGACCCCACGGGCGCCGTGATCTCCTGGGCCTCCGCGGGCCAGGTCGGCTTCAAGGGTTCGCGCAAGTCCACCCCGTTCGCCGCGCAGATGGCCGCCGAGGCGGCCGCTCGCCGGGCGATGGAGCACGGCATGCGCAAGGTCGACGTCTTCGTCAAGGGCCCGGGCTCCGGTCGCGAGACCGCGATCCGTTCCCTCACCGCGACCGGCCTGGAGG
>CAKUSI010000231.1 GCA_934678955.1 uncultured Austwickia sp.
TAGGCGAAGAACCGCCGCTTCTCCGGGTCGTGGGCCATGTAGCCGAGCGAGTAGACGTGGATCAGCGAGCCGACGAACGTCACCAGCATCACGAAGCTCATCGAGAGCTGGTCGACCATGAGTCCGAACGGCAATACCAGAGAACCGGCCGGGATCCAGGTGAACAGCTCCAGGTGCTGGGCACGATCCGGGGTGGCCCGGCCGAGCATCTCCAGGATGATCGCGATGCCCACGCCGAAGGAGGCCCAGGACAGTCCGACCGCGAGGCCGGGACCGAACGAGTCGGTGCGCCGGCCCCCGACGAGCAGGACCAGGGCGCCGAGCAGCGGCAGGGCGACGAGGAGCCAGGCCCAGGTCGCGGCGCCGGTGGCCGGCGCGACCTGGATGGGTGTGGAGGCCGCGAACGCGCCGACGGCCGAGGGGATGAGTTGCACGCCTCGCTCCTTACAGCTTCAGCAGGTTGGCCTCGTCGACAGAGGCCGAGCGTCGGGCACGGTAGATGGTCACGATGATCGCGAGACCGACCACGACCTCGGCGGCCGCCACGACCATGACGATCAACGCGATGACCTGGCCGTCGAGGTCTCCGTGGATCCGCGCGAACGTCACGAACGCGAGGTTGACCGCGTTGAGCATGAGCTCGATCCCCATGAACACGAGGATGGAGTTGCGGCGGGTCATCACCGTGGCGGCACCGATCGCGAACAGGATCGCCGCCAGGTAGACGTAGCTCATGAGGCTCATGGGGCCGAGCCCTCCTCGATCTCCTGCTCGCGGGACTCGACAGCCTCCGCGTAGGTCTTGGGGCCGGTGACCTGCTGACGCGCGGCGAGGACCCGCGAGATGGACAGGCGGCTGGGGGTGCCGTCCGGCAGCAGGGCGGGCGTGTCGACCGCATTGTGCCGGGCGTACACGCCGGGGGCGGGCAGACCCGCCACGAACCGGTTGTCCCGGATGCGCTGCGTCGACAGCTCACGCTGGGTGGGTCGGTTGACGAGCCGCTGCCGGTGCGCGAGCACCATCGAGGCCATGGCCGCGACAATCAGCAGTGCGCTGGTGAGCTGGAAGACCCACAGGTAGGGGCCGAAGACCAGGTAGGCGACCCCCTGGGGGTTGCCTTCGGCGTTGGCGATGGACAGACCCGCCGGGTTGGGAGAGATGCTCACGCGGCCCAGCATCCCGACGAGGATGCCGCCGAGACCGAGCGCGACCAGGAGCGAGACGACGCGGTGTCCCCGGATCGTGTCGACCATCGACTCGCTCGCGTCGACACCGATCATCATGATGACGAAGAGGAAGAGCATCATGACCGCGCCCGTGTAGACGAACACGTGCACGATCCCCAGGAAATCCGCGCTCTGGGCGAGGTAGACCACGCCGAGCATGACCATGACGACCGCCATGGAGATGGCCGCGTAGACCGCCTTCCTGGCGAAGAGGAGCCCCAGGCCCCCGGCGACCATCGTGATCGCCGCTACCCAGAAGAACAGCGTCTCCCCGCCCGACAGCGTGACGTCCGTGGGACTCACGACCGTCCACCACCCTTCGTGTCCTCGCCGGACCCGTCGGGGTCGGCCTCGCCGCGGGCGTCGCGCTCCGCGACGAACTCCTGCTGCTCCGGGGTCGCGCCGCTGACCTTGCCCTGGTAGTAGTCCCGCTCCTCGAGGCCGTCGACCATGGGGTGCGGCGGCTGCGCCATCCCCTCCGCGAGGGGCGCCAGCAGCTGATGCTTCTCGAAGATCAGGTCGGCCCGCGTGTGGTCGGCGAGCTCATAGAAGTTGGTCATCGTGAGCGCCCGGGTCGGGCACGCCTCGATGCACAGGCCGCAGAAGATGCAGCGCAGGTAGTTGATCTGGTAGACGCGCCCGTACCGCTCTCCCGGGGAGAAGCGGCCGGAGCCGCCCTCCTCCACCGGGGTGTCGTCGTTGTCCGCGCCCTCGACGAAGATCGCGTCCGCCGGACACGCCCACGCGCACAGCTCGCAGCCGACGCACTTCTCCAGGCCGTCCGGGTGCCGGTTCAGCTGGTGGCGGCCGTGGAACCGCGGCGCGGTCGGGCGCTTCTCCTCGGGGTACTGGGTCGTCGCATACTCGCGGAACTGCGTGCGAAACGACACTCCGAACCCTGCGACGGGGGCGAGAAGCTCCGAGAAGAACCCCTTCTTTTCGGCGTTCTGCTCCTGCTCGCTCACTGGTCGACCTCCTCGTCCCTGCGTGCGGTGCGTTGGTAGGACCCGACCGGCTCCCGGAGGCGCTGACCTGGCAGCGGCGGCACCGGATGGCCGCCCGCGAACGGGTCGACCTCGGCCGGCACGAACGTCGCCTGATCCTTGGCGTCCAGGGAGCGGTCCCAGATCGTCATCCCGATCCAGACCGTGGCGATGATCGCCAACACGACCAGCGTCGGCGCGACCGGCAACCACCCGAAGAGGCGCGCCTCACCGAGGAAGCCGGCGGAGGCGCCGCGGATGAACGCGGCCGCGATCGCCCAGAAAAGCGTCACCGGGATCAGGAACTTCCAGCCGAAGTTCATGAACTGGTCGTAGCGCGTCCGCGGGAGCGTGCCCCGCAGCCACACGAAGAACCACATGAAGACCCAGAGCTTGGCGGTGAACCAGAGCAGTCCCCACCAGCCCGCGCTGAACTGGCCGTCGGCGATGTAGTGCAGACCGAAGGGCGCCTGGTAGCCGCCGAGGAACAGTGTGGTGGCGAGGGCCGCGACGGTGAACATGTTGACGTACTCGCCGAGGAAGAACATGCCGAAGCGCATGCCCGAGTACTCGGTGTGGAACCCGGCGACCAGCTCGCCCTCGCCCTCGGCCAGGTCGAACGGGAGCCGGTTGGTCTCGCCCACCATGGTGATGACGTAGACCACGAAGCTGACGATCAGCGGGAACATGAACCAGACCCGATCCTGGGCGGCCACGATCTCCCAACTGGTCATCGACTGGGCGTAGAGGAACACCGCGACCAGCGACAGACCCATCGCGATCTCATAGCTGATGACCTGCGCCGTCGAGCGCAGCGCGCCCAGCAGCGGATAGGTCGAGCCGCTCGCCCAGGCGCCGAGGAGGACACCGTACGCGCCCACGCCGGCCGCCGCCAGCACCAGCAGCGCGGACACCGGGGTGTCGGTGAGCTGCAGCGGGGTGTGGTAGCCGAAGACGTACACCATCCCGCCGAGCGGGATGATCCCGAAGGAGATGAACGCGATCGACCCGGAGATGATCGGGCCGACCAGGTACATGAGCTTGTCGGCCTGCCGCGGGATCGTCATCTCCTTCCAGATCAGCTTGAAGGCGTCGGCGATCTCCTGGAGGATTCCCCACGGCCCGAACCGGTTCGGGCCAGGACGCTGCTGCATGAACCCGATGACCCGGCGCTCGAACCAGATGACGATGACCACCTGGATCATCAGGTACGCGAAGATCAGCACCGCCTTGATCAGCGACAGCCACCACGGCGTCTGGCTGAAGTCGGGCGGCTCGATGGCCGCCGGCAACGCGGTCGGCAACATGGCGAGCGCGCTCATGCGGCACCACCCTTCGTGACGGTGACGACGTCCCCGGCATCCGCCGCCAGCACGGCGCGGACGCGGGAGGTCCCGGAGTTGGTCGGCAGCCACACGACGTGGTCCGCCATCGGGGTGATCTGCAGGGGCACCGTGATCGCGCCGGCCGACGTGGACACGGTGACGTTCTCGCCGTCCCGCACGCCGATGCCGGCGGCGGTCGCCGCCGACAGCCGGGCCAGCACGGGGTGCGTGGTCCCCGCGAGGTATGGCTCCCCGTCCTGGCTGCGCCCGTTGTCCAGCAACTGGTGCCACGTGGCGAGGACGGCCTGGCCGGCGCCGAGCCGCGGCACCGCGCGGGAGTCCCCGGTGGGCGGGGTGACCTTGCGCCCGGTCCACGGGGCGAGCTCGGCGAGCTCCTCGTGGATCTGCTCGCTCGTGCGGGTGCCCAGGTATTCGCCCGATTGCGCCGAGAGCAGGTCCAGCACGCGGTAGTCGCACATCGCCGGGCTGTCCAGCGCCTCCTGGAAGATCACCCGGCGGCCCTCCCAGTTGAGGAAGGACCCGACGGTCTCGGCGACCGGGGCCACCGGCAGGACCACGTCCGCCGCGGCGGTCACCTCCGACTCGCGCACCTCCAGCGAGACGACGAACGCCCGCTCCAGCGCCTCGCGTACCCGCCGCTGGTCCGGCAGGTCGCCGACCTCGACGCCCCCGACGAGCAGGGCGCCGATCTCACCCGAGGCCGCAGCCTCGACGATCGCCCGGCCGTCCCGGCCGGGCGCGCTCGGCAGGTCCTCCACGCCCCACAGGTCCGCGATCTCGCGCCGGGCCGCCTCGTCGCGGACGGGCCGCGCACCGGGCAGCAGCTCGGGCAGGCACCCGGCCTCGAGCGCACCGCGCTCCCCCGCCCGGCGGGGGATCCAGGCGAGGGCCGCGCCCGAGGTGCGGGCCAGCATCGCCACGGCGGACAGGGCGCCGGGCACGCTCGCCAGGCGCTCGCCGACGAGGATGACCGCACCGGGGCCGAGGGCCTCGGCCGGCCCCTCCAGCTCCGCGCGGCGCTCCCGCACCGCGTGCAGCACCTCGGTCTCGGTGCCGGGCGCGGCCTGGATCAGGACGCCGCCCATCTTGGTCAGGCCGCGGCTGGCGAACGGGGCGATCGAGTAGACCACGGTCGCCCGCTTGCGCCACGCCTTGCGCAGCCGCAGGAAGACCATCGGCGACTCCTCCTCCGGCTCGAGGCCGACGAGAAGCACCGCCTTCGCCTGCTCCAGCGCCTCATACGTGACGCCGTCCTCCGGGGTGCTCCCGGCCACGTGGGCGCCGAGGAACTGCGCCTCCTCCGCCGAGTGGGGCCGGGCGCGGAAGTCGATGTCGTTCGTCCCCAGCACGGTCCGCGCGAACTTGCTGTAGGCGTACGCGTCCTCCGCGGCGATCCGGCCGCCGGTGAGCACGCCGACGCCGCTCGCTGCCGCCAGGCCGTCCGCCGCCACCGCGAGGGCCTCGGGCCAGCTCGCCGGGCGGAGCCGACCGTCCTCGCGGATCAGCGGGGTGGTCAGCCGGTCCGGGCGCGTGGCGTACATGAACGCCCACCGGCCCTTGTCGCAGTTCCACTCCTCGTTGACCGCCGGGTTGTCGATCGCCATGCGGCGCAGCACGGTGCCGCGCCGGTGGTCGACCCGCAGGGCGCACCCGCTCGCGCAGTGCTCGCAGGCGCTGGGGGTGGACACCAGGTCGAACGGGCGGGCCCGGAAGCGGTATGCCGCGCCGGTCAGCGCGCCGACCGGGCAGATCTGCACGGTGTTGCCGGAGAAGTAGCTCTCGAACGGCTCCTTCTGGTAGATGCCGATCTGCTGCATCGCGCCGCGCTCGACCAGCGCGATGAACGGGTCGCCCGCGATCTGGTCGGAGAACCGGGTGCAGCGCTGGCACAGCACGCACCGCTCCCGGTCGAGCAGCACCTGGCTGGACACGTTCACCGGCTTGGCGAAGGTCCGCTTGACGTCGTCGAACCGGCTGTACGCGTCGCCGTGGCTCAGCGACTGGTTCTGCAGCGGGCACTCGCCGCCCTTGTCGCACACGGGGCAGTCGAGCGGGTGGTTGATCAGCAGGAACTCCAGCATCCCCCTCTGGGCCTTGTCGGCCACCTCCGAGGTGTGCTGGGTGTTCACCGACATGCCCTCGGTGACGACCAGCGTGCAGGCGGGCTGCGGCTTGGGCATCGGGCGGAGCGTCCCGTCCGGGCCCACCGTCGCGACGTCGACCAGGCACTGCCGGCAGGCGCCGACGGGGTCGAGCAGCGGGTGGTCGCAGAACCGCGGGATCTCCACGCCGATCTCCTCGGCCGCGCGGATCACCAGCGACCCCTTCGGCACGCTGAGCGGCAGGCCGTCAATCGTGAGCGTGACCATCTCGACCGGCGGCTGCGCGGAGCCCGCGTCTCCGGCGCCCGCGGCGCCGGTCGCGGAGGGGGTGGGGACGGTCATCGGGACACGCTCTCCTTCGCGAACAAGGTGGAGGCCTCCGGGGGGAACAGCTCGTGCGCCGGGGTGTGGTAGCCCATCTCGAACTCCTCGCGGAAGTACTTGATCCCGGACTGCACCGGCATCGCCGCCGCGTCGCCGAGCGGGCAGAACGAGCGGCCCAGGATGTTGCTCGCCACGTCGAGGAGCTTGTCGACGTCGCCCTCCAGACCCTCGCCGTCGACCAGGCGCTGCAGCACCTGGCGCATCCACCAGTTGCCCTCGCGGCACGGCGTGCACTTGCCGCAGGAC
>CAKUSI010000232.1 GCA_934678955.1 uncultured Austwickia sp.
AATCCCGCCGTGGCGACGGTGATGAGCGCGGCCCGCAACGTTTCCGCGGGCACGGCCCCGGCCGCGAAGAAGGCCGCTGCGGCGCCAGCTGCGGCGAAGAAGAAGGCCGCTCCGCCGGCGAAGAAGACGGCCGCTCCGGCGGCGAAGAAGGCGGCTGCGCCAGCGCCGGAACTGATTCGGGCGGTCGCGCCGGTCAATCCCGCCGTGGCGACGGTGATGAGCGCGGCCCGCAACGTTTCCGCGGGCACGGCCCCGGCCGCGAAGAAGGCCGCCGCGCCAGCGCCGGAACTGATTCGGGCGGTCGCGCCGGTCAATCCCGCCGTGGCGACGGTGATGAGTGCGGCCCGCAACGTTTCCGCGGGGACGGCCCCGGCCGCGAAGACTTCGACGACCGCCGCAGCTGCTCCCAAGAAGACTGTCGCCCAGCCCACCTCCACGAAGAGCGCCACCTCCACGAAGAGCGCCACGCCCACGAAGAGCGCGTCGCTGCCTCCCGGGGGTTTGGGGGCGGTCGACCCCCTGACCCCGTTCGGGCGCACACTCAACGAACTCGGTGCCCTGCCGACGCCCCAGCCCGGCCAGGGGAAGAAGGTCGTCACGGCGGCGCAGGAAAAGACCGAGGCCATGCAGCGGAGCAACGAGGCGGCGCAGGCGAGGGCTGTGGCTGCGCAAAGAAGCGAGGTCGGAGCGCAGAAGAGTGCCGCGACCCTCGACGGGCTGCGCTGGCTCTCGCCGCAGCAGAAGCTGCAGGCCACGATGGCCGCCACGACCGAGCTCGGCCCGGACGCCTCGCCCGCCCTCAAGGCGACTGAGAAGAAGCTCCTGGCCGAGGCGAAGGACCGTGCCCGCGCGACACAGAACGCCGGAGCCGTGACAGCCCTGACCACGGTGGCGCGGGCGCAGGCACCGACCCCTGCGCAGGGCAAGGCCCTCGTGGGCTTCGTCTCCGACGTCACGACCCAGGCCCAGCGCGCGGCGTCCACGCCCGGCGAGCGCTCGGCCACCGCCGTCGCGGCGCAGCGCGCAGCGGTTGCCGGCAACGCCGCGCGGGATCGGACCGACGGGGTCAGCAAGGAGGCCGTGACGACCGCGCGCAAGGACCCCGCGGTCGTGCAGTCAGAGCGACCGGTGGTGCCGAAGGGCGACGCGGTGTGTGGCGACGTCAACATCGCCGTCGGCGTGTATTACGGGCACAGCGTCTGCAATGGCCCCAACTACGTAGTGGTCAAGCAACGCCTGGGAGTCGGCTTCGGCGGGGACGTCGCCGTGTCAACCCTCGCGGAGCGGGATGCCGTCAAGGGCTCCTCGGCCTTGATCTCCCGGGCCAAGGGAACCGTCAACGGTCTCAAGGTGGGAGCCGATGCCATGTCCAAGAGTGCCGCCGATGGGAGCTGGGAGAGCCTGACGGGCAAGGCCGAGGTAGCCACCGCCGACTTCGCCAAGGCCGACGCCAAGGGCACCGTTAACTCTGCGGGCGGGGTCCAAGTCGGGCCCGGTCTCACGGTCAACGATGTGCGCTTCGGGAAGATGGTTGGTCCGGAGCGAGCAGGAGCTGCGGCGACGGCGAAATCGGAGGTGAGCTATCGCAAGACTCAGGATTTCGGTGCCGGGGGCGTGGCCATCGCAGGCAAGGAGGTGGTGACCGACGTGCGGCGCAAGCCCAAGCCCGATCGAGACGTCGAGCAGGCCCAGTTCGAGGCCACGGGCAAGGTCCTCGGCAGCATCCCGGGTCCGAACGGTACGTCGATCCCGCCGAGCGCCCAGTGGGAGGCGGCGAACCAGGAGCAGCTGGCGGGCATCCGGGCCGAGCAGGCCGCGACGAACGCGTCGCTCACGGACGGTTTCGCCACCGCCCACCCGGGTCAGCCGACGCCGGACGCGGAGCGGCTGCGCGTCGACCGGGTGGCTCGCGCTGGCGGCGTGAACACCGAGTCCGCCGCGTACAAGCGCGGCGGCTGGGTGGAGCAGGCGCGCGTGCAGGGCCTGGACGACGAGGCCATCACGCAGCTACGGATCGACAGCGGCCTGCGCAGCGGCCCCGACGGGATTGCGGCCCAGTAGGAGCAGCCTGGCGACCCCGCACGGGCACTCGACAAGGGCACCGGCGTCAGCCGGCCTGCTCGTCGGGGTCGTCAAGGTCTACCTCGTGACCGTCGCCGAGCTCGTACGACTCGGGGATGTAGGTGACCGCCTCGTCATACGGGACGCCGGTCACCTCCAGGAGATCCACGATCATCGAGCGCACCTGCCCGCGGATTACCTCCGAGGACAGGGTGGAGCGCTCGTCGGCGTAGGTGGTGAGTTCGGCAAGCTGTACGAGCGGCAGCCGGGCCGATTCCGGGAGGATGCGTACGGCCAAGGTGTCGGCCATCGAGCCGGTGACCGAAGCGAGCTCCTGCACGGTGTCGACGTAGGCCTTGGGGACGTGCTCGCCGACCCGCAGGGCCACGGTGGCGCGACGAATGAGTACCCGCAGGTTGCGGATCGCGTGGTCGAGCGGGTCGAGCAGCTCCGCGATGAACAGGACGGCGGGCGCGTGCCGGCGCCGGAACGGCGACGTACGGACCACCGCCAGGCCGTCGTCCGCGCTGTCCTGCAGTTCCTCGAGTGCGTCCTCCAGGGAGCGGGCCCGCTCCAGGGCCGCGTCGGCCAGGGCGAGGTTGCTCTCCCGCAGCGCCCGGGCGGTGTCGCTCAGCGCCCCGGACACCTGGCGGAGGACGTCGGAGGCCTTGAGCCGAGGCCGACGAACGGGGGAGGCCGGGGTGATGGTGGCTGCCACCAAGGCCACGAACCCGCCGATCACCGCGTCGGTCCATCGGATGAACGCCTGACCCGGCGGCGGGACCAGGATCGCCACGACCGCCGACTGGATTCCCGCGGTGGCCGTCATGCCGACGCCCGCGTCCAGGAGGGTGGCCGTGGCCATCGCGACCGTGATGACCACGGCGATCTGCCAATAGCCGGGGCCCGCGAGGTGGACGAACGTGTCGCCGATCAAGACCCCGACGGCCACGCCGACGACCACCTCGACGCTGCGCTCGAGGCGCTGCCCGAAGGACTGGCCGAGCACGATGACTGCCGCGATCGCCGCGAAGAACGGGGTCGGGTGACCGAGCAGGCCGCCGGCGACGAAGTATGCGATCGCCGCGGAGACCGCGCACTGCAGGATGAAGAACGAGCGCGACCGCAGCCGTCGGATCCGGGTCCGTACGGACGAGCGGGAGCGGCGCGCCATCCGGCGCTGCCACGCCAGGCTCCGTTCGGCCCAGGGGCTCTCGAACCAGTGGGACGGCACCTGCGCGGCGGCGCGCATGACCTCGCGCCCGGTCCTCACCGGGTGCCCCCGCCGCCGCCCATCTCCATGTCTCGCAGCTATCGCCAGCCGCCTCAGACGTACCGCATGTGCATCGCGGTGAGCACCTCGTCGAGGGTCTCCACGGCGATCTCGCGGGCGCGGGCGTTGCCGCCGGCCAGCACCTCCCGCAGATAACCGGGGTCGGCGAGCAGCTCGGCGCGCCGGGCGCGGATCGGCTCCAGGAAGCCGTTGATGGCCTCGGTGACGGTGTCCTTGAGGACCTTGCCGCCGCCGTCGCCGATCTGGGCGGCGACGTCCACCGGATCACGATCGGTGAGGAGGGCGGCGAGCAACACGAGGTTGGAGACCTCGGGGCGGTTCGCCGGGTCGTACGTGATGTGGCGGTCCGCGTCGGTGACCGCGCGCTTGATCCGCTTGGCCGTCTCGTCGGCGCTCATCCCGAGCTCGATCGTGTTACCGCGGGACTTGCTCATCTTGTGCCCGTCCGTCCCGAGGACCGCCACCCCGGGGGACAGCAGCGCGTCCGGGGCCGGGAACACGGCCCGGTCGGCATGGGCCCGGCCGAACCGTTCGTCGAAGCGCCGGGCGATCACGCGGGACTGCTCGACGTGTGGGAGCTGGTCCTTGCCGACCGGCACCAGGTTGGCCTTGCAGAAGAGGATGTCCGCCGCCTGGTGCACCGGGTAGGTCAGGAGCAGGCCCGACATCGCCCGCCCGCCGGTCGCCTCCAGCTCGGTCTTCACCGTGGGGTTTCGGTGCAGCTCGGCCTCCGTGACCAGGGCGAGGAACGGCAGCATGAGCTGGTTGAGCTCGGGGATCGCGCTGTGGCAGAAGATCGTCGTGCGCGCCGGGTCGAGGCCCACGGCGAGGTAGTCGGCGAGCAAGGACTCCACCCGCTCGCCGATCGGCCCGACGCCGTCGCGGTCGGTGATGACCTGGTAGTCGGCGATCAGCACGAGTGTCTCGACCCCGAGGTTCTGCAGCCGCACCCGGTTGGCGAGCGTGCCGAAGTAGTGCCCGACGTGCAGGTTGCCAGTGGGGCGGTCTCCGGTCAGCATCCGGAACCCGCTCGGGTCGACCGCGATCTGGGCCTCGATCTGCTCGGAGCGGGCCTGCGTGGCCCGCAGGGACGCCTCGCCGAGAGACGACGCCAGGACGGACCCCGCGCCATCATCGGTGCGTTCGGTCTTCGGCTGCGCGTCGGTGCTCATTGTCCGGTTCTCCTCGGGGCAGGTGTGGTGCGGGCCCCGCGGCGCGACCGTCCGCAGGGCCGCCCGGCGGCGGCCTGGCACAGCGGGGCGTGTCCGCCTCAGCGACGTCGCGTCGCGCGGGCCCGCTGGTGATGGCCGGCTCCGCGCGCGGGGGACACCGCCCCATCGTACGGCGTGCCCGGTCAGGACCGTTCCGGCCTCGCGGCGGCACAGCGGGGTTCGGCCGTCCCGCGACCCCTCAGGCCGGGCCCTTGCGTACCCTGGGCTCCGTGACCGTGGCCATCCGAGTGATCCCCTGCCTGGACGTCGACGCGGGGCGCGTCGTCAAGGGCGTCAACTTCCAGAACCTGCGTGACGCGGGCGACCCCGTCGACCTCGCCCACACCTATGACACCCAGGGCGCCGACGAGCTGACGTTCCTCGATGTCACCGCGAGCAGTGGCAACCGGGAGACGACCTACGAGGTGGTACGGCGCACGGCCGAGGAGGTCTTCATTCCGCTGACCGTCGGAGGTGGCGTGCGGACGGTTGACGACGTCGACAAGCTCCTACGGGCCGGGGCGGACAAGGTCGGCGTGAACACCGCGGCGATCGCGCGCCCGGAGCTGATCGGGGAGGTGGCCGACCGGTTCGGCGCCCAGGTCCTCGTCCTGTCGGCCGACGTGCGGCGCTGGCGGTCGGCGGATTCCGACGGCGCAGCCAGCGGAACGGACGTGTCCGTCGACGGGCACCCCCGCCCGGAGAGCGGCTTCGAAGTGACTACCCACGGCGGCCGCCGGGGCACCGGGATCGACGCGCTGGCGTGGTGCGCCCGGGCCGCGGAGCTGGGGGCGGGGGAGATCCTGCTCAACTCGATGGACGCCGACGGCACCAAGGACGGCTACGACACGGAGCTGATCGCAAAGGTGCGCGAACGGGTCCGCGTGCCGATCATCGCCAGCGGCGGCGCCGGGGCGCTCGAGCACTTCGCGCCCGCCGTGGCGGCCGGGGCCGACGCGGTGTTGGCGGCCAGCGTGCTCCACTTCGGGGAGCTGACGATCGGGCAGGTCAAGGACGCGCTGCGCGCAGCGGGCCACGAGGTGCGCTGAGCCCATACCACGAGCCCGGCGAGCGGATTCTGTCTGGCAGCCCGGCGCCCCATCGCGAGAGGCGGCGGGCGCTCAGCCCGGCAGGAACGAGAGGCGTACTTGCCGGCGGCGGTTGTCCACGTTGAGATCCACCAGGCAGATGCTCTGCCAGGTGCCGAGCGCGAGACGTCCTCCTAACACGGGCACGGTGGCATACGGCGGGATCAGCGCCGGCATCACGTGCGACCGCCCGTGGCCGGGGCTTCCGTGCGCGTGCCGCCATCGGTCGTCGGCGGGGAGCAGGTCCGCGAGCGCCGCGAGCAGATCGTGATCGCTTCCGGCCCCGGTCTCCAGGATCGCGATGCCGGCGGTGGCGTGTGGCACGAAGACGTGCAGGAGCCCGTCGGCGCCCTGGGGGAGGAACCTCTGGCACTCCGAGGTGATGTCGGCGACGACCTCCCGGTCGCCGGTGGTGATGTCGAAGGTCTCGCTGCGCATCGCTCCATCATGTCCCAGGGTCTGAGACCCCACCTCGCGGCCGCTCCCCACCTCGCGCAGCCGTACCTGAGTTTTGTTGCAGCACAGTTGCTTCCATGCTTTTCAGCGAGGTTTGCGCGACACTGGCGACCTAGCATGCACAGCGT